>NZ_JBHWBW010000326.1:0-9006 GCF_042735675.1 Kitasatospora sp. NPDC059571 | reverse complement strand
GCACGGCCCGCCGGACGGCCCGCCGTGCCGCGCCCACCTGCCGGACCGGCTTGACTCCGGGCGCCGGCGTCGTGAACGATCGGCACATGAAGCCCGGCACCACCCTGGTCTGCCGCCTGCACGTCGATCTGCGACGCCAGGCGAGCGACATGTGTGCCCGCTGACGGTCCCCTCCCTCCCCGTGCCGCCTTCCGGGGCCAGGACCGTCCGCTCGTTCTGACGCTCGTTCCCCTCCGGCCGTCGTGCTGCCCCGCCGCACGACCGCCGCCGCCTCCGGTCACCCGAGGATGTGCCATGAGCCTGGACTTCGCCGTACCCGCAACCGACCCCGGGCGGGCCGACGGCACCGCCCGACCGCTGTCCCCGAACGCACTGCGCAGCATCGTCCGCGACCTCGCCGACCGGCCCGAGGAGTGGATCCACCGGGTCCGCCTGGCCACCGGCGACCGCTGGTACGAACGGCTCTCCGCGGCCGACGACCACGAGGTGTGGCTGATCAGCTGGCTGCCGGGCCAGTCCACCGGCTTCCACGACCACGGCGGCTCGCGCGGGGCGTTCACGGTCGCCCTCGGGGAGCTGGAGGAGCTGTCGCTCGGCGGCCCGGACGACGGACTGCTGGTGCGCCGGCTGCCGTCCGGCGCGGAGCGCGCGTTCGGCGCCGCCTACCTGCACGACGTCCGCAACACCTCCGCGGGGCCCGCGGTGACCATCCACGCGTACTCGCCGCCGCTGAGCTCGATGGCGCGCTACGACCTGCGGGCGCAGGGCCTCGTCCGCACCGCCGAGGAAGGACCGGAGCAGTGGTGACGATCGACGATCTGGTGGTCCGTTCGCGGGCCGGGGTGCACCGGCCGGGGCCGGCCGAGGCGCACCGCGCGGTGTCCGAGGGGGCACTGCTGGTGGACATCCGGCCGGCCGCGCAGCGGGCCCGCGAGGGCGGGATCCCGGGGGCGCTGGTCATCGAGCGGAACGTCCTGGAGTGGCGGCTCGACCCGGCCGGCAGCCACCACATCGAGGAGGCGTCGGACCACGACGTGCACTGGATCGTGGTCTGCTCGGAGGGCTACGCCTCCAGTCTGGCCGCCGCGAGCCTGCGCGAGCTCGGGCTGCACCGGGCGACCGACCTGGACGGCGGGTTCGTCGCCTGGGCGGCGGCCGGGCTGCCCACCCTTTCGGCGGACACGGGTTTGGCCTGACTGATCCATGGGGAGCCGATCAGGTGTTCGTTTGTCACATCCGCACCATCCGTACATCCGTCACGACACGTCAGGCGCCGGGAACCACCAGTGATCAGATTCGAGGGCGCGGGCAAGCGCCATCCGGACGGGACCGTCGCGGTCGAGGGCCTCGACCTCGACGTGCCGGCGGGCCGAATAACCGTGCTCGTCGGCCCGTCCGGCTGCGGTAAGACGACCATCCTGCGGATGGTGAACCGGATGGTCGAGCCGACCTCCGGCCGGGTCCTGCTGGACGGGCGCGACGTCGCCGGCCTGCGGCCGGCGGGCCTGCGCCGCGGCATCGGGTACGTCATCCAGCAGGCCGGGCTGTTCCCGCACCGCCGGGTGATCGACAACGTCGCCACCGTTCCGTACCTGCTGGGCTGGGACCGCAAGCGGGCCCGGGCCCGGGCGGCCGAGCTGCTGGAGCTGGTCGGCCTGGCCCCGGAGACCGCCCGCCGCTACCCGTACCAGCTGTCCGGCGGGCAGCAGCAGCGGGTCGGCGTCGCCCGGGCGCTCGCGGCCGACCCGCCGGTGCTGCTGATGGACGAGCCGTTCAGCGCGGTCGACCCGCTGGTGCGGGCCGGCCTCCAGGAGGAGCTGCTGCGGCTGCAGTCCGAGCTGAACAAGACGGTGCTGTTCGTCACGCACGACATCGAGGAGGCCGTCCGGCTCGGCGACCGCGTGGTGGTGCTCCGCGAGCACGGCCGGATCGCCCAGCTCGCCGACCCGCACACCCTGCTGACCGCGCCCGCGGACGAGCGGGTGGCCGCCTTCCTGGGCCGCGACCGCGGACTGCGCGGGCTCGGGCTGCGGCCCGCCGCCGGAATCCGCCTGGAGCCGCTCGCCGGCAGCCACCACGGCTGGCGGCTGGAGCTCGATGCGGACGGCCGGCCCGAGGCCTGGGCCCGCGGCGCGGAGCGTCGCCCCGCGCCCGGATTCGCACCCGCCGCCGACTCGCTGCGCGCCGCCCTGGACGCGGCGGTGCTCTCCCCCGCCGGCCTGGCCGTCGCCCTGGACGCCGGGGGCCTGGCCCTCGGGCTGGCCTCCCGCGCGGCCGTGCTGGCCGCCCTCGGCGCGGAACTCGCGGACGGCACGGAGACCGGCGGCGGCGCCGACCCGGACCGCGCGGAGGCACCCGGTGGACGGTGAACCGCTCGTCCGCTGGCACTGGATCGGCGGCCACCTGGCCTACCTGCGCGACCTCACCCTCGACCACGCGGTGATCTCGCTCGTCCCGGTGCTGATCGCGCTGCTGCTGGCCGTCCCGCTGGGGCTGCTCTGCGCCCGGCTGCCCCGGCTGTACCAGCCGCTCTCCGCCGTCTTCAACGTGGTGTACGCGCTGCCGTCGCTGGCGGTGTTCGTGGTGCTGATCCCGTACACCGGGCTGGCCACCCGGGCCACCGTGATGGTGCCGCTGACCTGCTACGCGCTGGCGGTGCTGCTGCCGGCCACCGTGGACGGGATGCGCGCCACCCCGGAGGCCGTCCGGCAGTCGGCGATCGCGATGGGCTACGGGCCGTGGCGCCGGCTCGCCGCGGTCGAACTCCCCGCCGCGGTACCGGCCCTGGTCGCCGGCGCGCGGGTGGCCGCGGTCTCCTCCATCTCGCTGGCCGCGGTCGGCGCCCTGGTGGGCCGCGGCGGCCTGGGCTACCTCTTCGTGGACGGCTTCCAGCGGACCTTCCCGACGCCGATCGTGGCCGGGATCGTGCTCGTCACCCTGCTGGCGCTGGCCGCCGACCTGGTGCTGGTGCTCGCCCGCCGGCTGCTCGCGCCGTGGGCCTCCGGGGGTGCCCGGTGAACTGGTACGACTGGCTGCACACCTTCTTCACCGCGCCGGCCCGGCAGTCCGGGCCGGACGCGATCGGCCACCGCATCGCCGAGCACCTGGTGTTCTGCGGCGAGGCGCTGGCCTGGTCGGCGCTGCTGGCCGTCCCGCTCGGCCTGCTGATCGGCTACACCGGCCGCGGCACGTTCGCGGTGACCGCGCTGACCGGCGCCGCCCGGGCGCTGCCCACCCTCGGCCTGGTCACACTCGCCGTGCTGCTCGCCGGCGTCGGCGACACCGCCGTGCTGGTGCCGCTGGTCGCCCTCGCCGCGCCGCCACTGCTGGTGGCCGCCGCGGAGGGCGTGCGCGGCACCGACCCGGAGGTCCGCGACGCCGCCCTCGGCATCGGCCTGACGCACGTCCAGGTGCTGCGCCAGGTCTGCCTGCCCGCCGCGCTGCCCACCCTGCTCGCGGGCCTGCGCACCGCCACCGTGCAGACCGTCGCCACCGCGACCGTAGCCGCCTACGTCGGCCTCGGCGGACTGGGCCGGTACGTGGTCGACGGCCTGGCGACCCGCGACTACCCGGCCACCGTCGGCGGCGCCCTGCTCGTGGTGCTGCTCGCGGTCGCCGCCCAACTGCTCTTCGCCGTCCTGATCCGTCTCGCACTGCCGCCGGGCGCCCGCGCCCGGCGGTCCGACCGCGCACCCAAGGAATCCACATGACGACCCGTCTGGTCCGTACCCTCGCCGCAGCCTCCCTCGTGCTGGGTGCGGCGGCCTGCTCCTCCTCCGGGGGCGGCGACCCGCTCGCGGCGGGCAGCAGCCCCGCCGCCACCCCGGCCGGCGGGAAGACCGTGGTGGTCGGTTCGGCCAATTTCCCGGAGAACGTGCTGCTCGCCTCGATCTACTCGCAGGCCCTGAAGGCCAAGGGCGTCAGCGTCCAGGAGAAGTTCAACATCGGCAGCCGCGAGGTGCTGTACGGGCAGCTGCAGAGCGGCGCGCTGACCGTGCTGCCGGAGTACAACGGCGCCCTGCTGGCCTACCTCGACCCGAAGACGACCGCCACCGGCACGCAGGCGGTCGGCGCCGAGCTCCAGCAGAAGCTGCCGGCCTCGCTGGCGGTGCTGGACCCGGCCGCGGCCGAGGACAAGGACTCGCTGACGGTCACCCAGGCCACCGCCGACCGGCTCGGCCTGAAGACGGTCGCCGACCTCGCGGGCAAGGCCGGCGACCTGGTGGTGGGCGGCCCGCCGGAGTTCAAGTCCCGCCGCGAGCAGCAGTTCAAGGACGCCTACGGGATCGGCTTCAAGGAGTGGAAGCTGACCGCCGACACCACGGCCAACGCGCTCAAGGACGGCACCGTCCAGGTCGGCAACGTCTTCACCACCGACCCGCGGATCGTCCAGTTCAAGCTGGTGCCGCTGGCCGACCCGAAGAACGTCTTCAGCGTGCAGAACGTCATCCCGCTGGTGAACAGGGCCGGGGTGGACGCCACCGCGACCGCCGCGCTCAACGCGGTCTCCGCCAAGCTCGACACCGCCGGGCTGACTGGCCTGATGAAGCGGGTCTCGGTCGACAAGGAGGACCCGTCGGCGGTCGCCAAGGACTGGCTGAAGGCCAACGGGTTGGGCTGAGCCTCCCGGGCCGCCCCGCCCGGGGCGGCCCGGCGGCCGGTCAGACCCGGTGCGCGACCCGCTCCAGCAGCGGGAGCGCCGCGGCCAGCTGCTCCTGCTCGGCCGGCGTCAGCTCCTCGGAGATGGCCCGGGCCAGGCGCCGGGACCGCTCCCGGCGGGCCCCGCGCAGGCCCTCCCGGCCCGCCTCGGTGAGCGAGACCAGGACCCGCCGCCCGTCGGTCGGGTCGGGCTCGCGTCCGACCAGTCCCCTGGCCCGCAGCGCGGCGACGATCGACCCCATGGACTGCGGACGGATCCCCTCGCCGGCGGCCAGCGCGCTCTGGGTGGCCGGGCCCTCTCGGTCCAGCCGTACCAGGACGGAGGTCTGCGAGAGGGTCAGTTCGCCGTCCGGCCGGAACCGCCGCAGCCGGCGGACCAGCGGCCCGAGGCAGGCCCGGAGGTCGATCGCGATCCGCTCCGGGTCGAGGGGGCTCGTCATGATCATCAGTATAGACTGTTCAGTCTCGACTTGTGATATAGCTGGCCGCATGAGCGATTCCCTCACTGCGACGACCGTCGAGATCACCGGCCACCACGGGGACGTTGTCGAGGCCTACCTGGCCCGGCCCGAGGGCGCGGACCGGCGCGGCGGCGTCGTCGTCATCCACCACATGCCCGGCTACGACCGCTCCACCAAGGAGATGGTCCGGCGCCTCGCCGAGCTCGGCTACGACGCGATCTGCCCGAACCTGCGCTACCGCGAGGCCCCCGGCGCGGCCCCGGACGACGCGGCCGCCACCGTCCGCGCGGCCGGCGGCGTGCCCGACGAGCGGCTGGTCGGCGACGTGGCGGGCGCCGCCGCGCACCTGCGGGAGCTGGACACCTCCAACGGCCGGGTCGGCGTGATCGGGCACTGCTCCGGCGGCCGGCAGGCCGTGCTGGCCGCCTGCGAGCTGGACCTGGACGCCGCGGTGGACTGCTACGGCGCGTTCGTCACCGGTACCCCGCCCGAGGGCTTCCCGCTGAAGGTCACCACCCTGGTGGACCGGCTGCCGCAGCTGCGCGCGCCACTGCTCGGCCTGTTCGGCGGCACCGACTCCTACCCCGGGCCGGAGCAGGTCGCCGAGCTGGCGCAGATCCTCACCGAGCACGGCAAGGCGCACGAGTTCCACACCTACCCGGAGGCCGGCCACGCCTTCTTCGCGGTCGACCGCCCGGCCTACAACGTGGCCGCGGCGAACGACGGCTGGGAGCGGATCGCCGCCTTCTTCGGCACGCACCTGGGGGCCTGACCGTGTGCACCTACACCACCGTCCGCGACGCGATCGACGGCAGCGCCAAGGGCCCCGGCGGCAGTTGGCTGCACGTCACCGACCTGACCGTGTACTTCGACCATCCCGTGCACGCGATGGCCGAGCACACGCTCAACATCGACCTCGCCGACCCGAGCCGCGGCCCGGGCGCCCGGGTCGCCCTGGAGCTGACCGCCGAGTCCGCCCGCCGGCTGGTCGCGGCCATCCAGGAGGCGTTGGCCGCCGTTCCGCCGGAGCTGGCGGTCTGACCGGCACCACCGAAATTCGGGCGACCGCGCCGGTCGCGGACGATCATCATGTCCGGCATGACCACTGACACCACGGACCCGTCCGTCACCCTGCGCCCGGAGATCCTCGCCTACTACGCCCGCGGCGAGGAACAGGGCCGGCTCCACCGGAGCCACAACCGCCTGGAGCTCTGGCGCACCCGGGACGTGCTGCGCAGGCTGCTCGGCCCGGGGCCGCTGCGGATCCTCGACGTCGGCGGCGGCGCCGGCATCCACGCCGAGTGGCTCGCCGCCGACGGGCACGAGGTCGACCTGGTCGACCCGGTGCCGCTGCACGTGGAACAGGCCGGTGCGCTGCCCGGCGTCCGGGCCGTGCTCGGCGACGCCCGCGCGCTGCCGGTGGAGGACGGCGGCCACGACGCCGTGCTGATGCTGGGCCCGCTCTACCACCTGCCCGAGCGCGCCGACCGGATCCGCTCGCTGGCCGAGGCCCGCCGGGCGGTGCGCCCCGGCGGGCTCGTGGTGGCCGCCACCATCAACCGCTTCGCCGGGCTGCACGACCAGCTGCGGGTGGAGCGCTACTTCGAGCCCGGGCCGCGCGAGGTCACCGACGCCTGCGTGGTGAGCGGCACGCTCGCCCACTCCCCCGACAGTCCGCTGTTCACCACCGCGTACTTCCACCGGGCCGGGGACGTCCCCGGGGAGTTCGCCGACGCCGGCCTCGACGTCACCGGCCAGTACGGCCTGGAGGGCGCGGCCTGGCTGATGGGCCCGGTGGAGGAGTGGCTGGACGATCCGGAGCGCCGGGGCACGGTGCTCGCCGCGCTGCGGTCCGCCGAGTCCGAACCGTCGCTGCTCGGGGTCAGCGGACACCTGCTCACCGCCGGTCGGGCACCGATGGGCTGATGAACAGTAAGGGTTCTTGACAGACGACTGGTCCAGACCAAAGATGGGTGCCGTTCTTCCGACCGGAACGCATCGTGGGGGTGTGACCGCCGGCCGGCCGTGCCTTCCCTGCACCGCCGCACCACCCGCCACGTCCGTCTTCCACGGGAGTACCCATGCGTCTGCAACGACCCCTGAGCGCCCTGCTCACCGGGTGTGCCACCCTGCTCGCCGCCGCCGGGATCGCCGTCGCCGGCGGCGGCGCGGCCCAGGCCGCCACCCCGCTGCCGCAGCACGTCTTCGCGCCGTACTTCGAGGCCTGGACGGGCGAGAGCCCGGCCGCGCTGGCCCAGCAGTCCGGCGCCAAGAACCTGACGATGGCGTTCATCCAGACCGCCCAGAAGGGCTCCTGCACGCCGTACTGGAACGGCGACAGCGGGATGCCGATCGCCTCCTCGACCTTCGGCTCCGACATCGCCGCGATCCGCGCGAACGGCGGCGACGTCATCCCCTCGCTCGGCGGCTACACCGCCGACTCCACCGGCACCGAACTGGCCGACAGCTGCACGGACGTCAACCAGATCGCCGCCGCGCTGGAGAAGATCGTCACCACGTACGACATCAGCCGGATCGACCTCGACGTCGAGGTCGACTCGCTGGACAACACGGCCGGCATCGACCGCCGCAACAAGGCGATCAAGCTGGTCGAGGACTGGGCCGCCGCCAACGGCCGCTCCGTGCAGTTCTCCTACACGCTGCCGACCACCACGGGCGGACTGGCCGCCAACGGCCTCAACGTGCTGAAGAACGCCGTCCAGAACAACGCGCGGATCGACGTCGTCAACCTGATGACCTTCGACTACTACGACAACGCCGCGCACAACATGGCCAACGACACCCAGACCGCCGCCACCGGCCTGTACAACCAGCTGGCCGCGCTCTACCCGTCGAAGACCGCCGCCCAGCTCTGGGCGTCCATCGGCGTCACCGAGATGCCCGGCGTGGACGACTTCGGCCCCGCCGAGACGTTCACCGTCGCCAACGCCACCGCGGTGTACAACTGGGCCGTCTCCAAGGGCATCAACACGCTCTCCTTCTGGGCCCTGCAGCGCGACAACGGCAGCTGCGCGGCGGCCGGCACCACGGGCGCCGACAACTGCTCCGGCATCGCGCAGAACACCTGGGACTTCAGCCACGTCTTCGCCCCGTTCACCTCGGGCAGCGGGACGGTCACCAATGACTTCTCGCTGGCGCTCGGCCCCGCCGCCGGCACGGTGACCGCGGGCGGCGGCACCACCGCCGCGCTCTCCACCGCCGTCACCGCCGGCTCCGCACAGACCGTCAACCTGTCGGTCAGCGGCGCCCCGGCCGGCGTCACCGCGAGCCTCAGCGCCTCCTCGGTCACCGCCGGAACGGGCGCCACCCTTACCGTCAGCACCACCGCCGCCGCGGCGCCGGGCAGCTACCCGCTGACCGTCACCGGCACCGCGCCCTCCGGCAGCCACAGCACCACCTACACGCTCACCGTCCAGGGCACCGGCGGCGGCGGTGGCGGCAGCATCGTCAACGGCGGCCTGGAGACCGGCGCGCTCGCGCCCTGGACCTGCCAGAGCGGCGGCGCCGTGGTCACCGCGCCCGCCCACTCCGGCACGCACGCCCTGCAGGCGGCCGCGACCTCCGGCCAGACCGGCGAGTGCGCGCAGAGCGTCACCCTCGCGCCCAACCACTCCTACACGCTGACCGCCTGGGTGCAGGGCAGCTACGCCTACGTCGGCGTCAGCGGCGGCGCCACCGCCTCCACCTGGGTGTCCTCGACCGGCTGGACGAAGCTGACCGTGCCGTTCACCACCGGGGCCAACGGCACCGTCTCGGTCTACCTGCACGGCTGGTACGCCCAGGGCAACGTCTACGGCGACGACTTCTCCATCGCCTGACGGTCCGACGGCTCCCGCAGGCCCGTCCGGCACCGCCCGGACGGGCC
>NZ_JBHWBW010000325.1:0-9044 GCF_042735675.1 Kitasatospora sp. NPDC059571 | reverse complement strand
CCGCGGCACCGGCCGCCGGCGCGGCCGGGCCCGGCGCCGCCGCACCCGCGATCAGCCTGGCGAAGGTCCAGGCCGAGGCACCCGCCCTGGTGTCGCTGTACAAGGCGGCCGGGGTCTCGCTGCGCAAGCAGGGCCTGGACGGGCGCCGGGCCGCGGTCTACCTCGTCCTCGACCACTCGGCGTCGATGAGCGCGCTCTACAAGAACGGCTCGGTGCAGCGGCTGGCCGAGCAGTCGCTGGCGCTCTCCGCCAACCTCGACGACGACGGCACGGTGCCCGTCGTGCTCTTCCACGACAAGGCCTACGAGCCGTACGAGGTGGAGATCGGCCGGCACCACGGGGCGGTGGAGCAGGTCCGCACCGCGGTCGGCGCGTCCTTCGGCGGCACCCGGTACGCGCCCGCCATGAAGGCGGTGCTGAAGCACTACCGCGGCTGCGGGGCGACGGACCCGGCGTTCGTGATCTTCCAGACGGACGGCGCCGCGTTCGACCGCAAGGCCGTGGCCAAGCTGCTGCAGGAGTCCTCGGGCCTGCCGGTGTTCTGGCAGTTCCTCGGCTTCGGCGAGCACGACTCCCGGCAGTTCGCCTTCCTGCGCTCGCTCGCCTCGCTCGGCGGCCGGGCCACCCCGAACGCCGGGTTCTGCGCCACCGGGCGCCGCCCGCAGGACCTCGCCGACGGGGTGCTGTACGAGCAACTGCTGGCCGCCTACCCGGCCTGGCTGGCGGCGGCCCGCGCCGCCGGCATCACGGGCTGACCGCGGCCCCGCCGGCCGTCCCGTCCGCCTGCGCCCCGCCGTCGCCGGCGGGCCGGGCGGGCGGCACCGGTGCGGCGGCGGTCGGCACCGGGGCGTTCAGCCGCGCCGGCCCGCCGCGGGTGGCCGCGACCACGATCCGGTCGCCGGGCGCCGGCCGGCGGGCCCGGTCGGCCGGGTCCCACCGGAGGTCCGCGGGCCGGCGGCCGAGGCGCACCGCGATCACCCGCACCCCGCCGGGCGCCTCGACGTCGTGCAGGTCCAGCCCGGCCAGCCCGGAGGCGTCGTCCACCGCCAGCTCGGCGATCAGCAGGACCTGCCGGTGGACCGAGAGCGTGCCGAGCACTTCACGGCCCATCAGTGCGGCGGCGAACACGGGCGCGGACTGGTAGGAGACGGCGGTCAGGCGCTCGCGGTGACGCCGGCGACCAGCAGGAGCAGCACCGCGGAGACGGCGGTCATCCGGCGGGCCGCGGCCTGCGTGGCGCCGAGCCGGCGGCCGGCCCGGCCCGCGGCCAGCGCCACGGCGCCGTAGATCCCGGCGCAGGACAGCACGTTGAGGGCCCCGAGGGTGAGCACCTGGCCGCCGACCGGGAGGGCCGCGGCGGGGTCGACGAACTGCGGCACCAGCGAGAGGTAGAGCAGCAGGCCCTTCGGGTTGAGCAGGGCGGTGAGCATGCTCTGCCGCAGGACGGCGGTGGTGGGCTGCGGCCGGGCCTCGGGCAGCCGGCCGCCGGAGCGGCGCAGCGAGAGCAGCATGGTGACGGCGAGCACCGCGAGGTAGGCGGCGCCGGCCCAGCGCAGGGTGGGCAGCACCGCGGGGACGGCCCGCACCGCGGCGGCGAGGCCGGCCGCGGAGAGCAGGGTGTGCACGGTGTAGCCGGCGCAGACGCCCGCGACGGCGATCAGCGCGGCCCGCCGCCCCTGGCCGAGGCCGCGCGCGGCGATGTACAGCCAGTCCGGCCCGGGGGTGCAGACCAGCAGCAGGTCCACCCCCAGGAAGAGCAGCAGCGCGTGCGCGTCCATGGCACTCCGAGTTCTCGGCCGATCGCGTGTCGGCGGTGTTCGTCGGTGACCGAAGGTAGCCGGGACGGCGGAGCAGCCGATGACCTGTTTGTGCAGTTCAGCACGGCCGTTTGGCAGAATGTTGCGCTATGGACCGCACTGACCGCAGAATCCTCCACGAGCTCCAGCGGGACGGCCGGCTGACCAATGCCGAGCTGGCCTCCCGGGTCGACCTCACGCCGTCCCCCTGCCTGCGCCGGGTGCGCCAGCTGGAGAAGGACGGGGTGATCACCGGCTACCGGGCGCAGCTGGACGGGGCGGCGGTCGGCCGGGGCTTCCGGCCGTTCGTCACGGTGGTGATGCGGCACGAGGACAAGGCGACGGTGGCCGACTTCGAGGAGCGGGTGGCGGCGCTGCCGGAGGTGGTGGAGGCGCACCGGCTGTTCGGGGAGCCCGACTACCTGTTGCGGGTCGCGGTGGCGGACATCGCCGCGTACGAGCGGTTCATCACCGACGTGCTGTCCGGCCTGCCGGGGATCGCCCAGGTGAACTCGCTGCTCACGATGAAGCAGGTGAAGGCGGACGCGGGTCTGCCGGTGCTTCCGCGCTGAGCGGCAGGTAGTGCGCCACGGTCGGCGGGTGCTCCAGGTAGTTGAGCTCGCCCTCGGCCCAGACCGGCCGGATCCGCCACATCGGCCCGGCGTACGCGCGCAGGGCGTCCTCGTCCCGCCAGCGGGTGATCATGACGACCCGGTGATCTCCGTCCGCCAGGGCGCGCAGCAGCTCACCGCCCAGGCAGCCCTCGGTCCGGAAGATCTGCGGCAGCACGTCCTCGGTGAGCTGGGCGCAGAACTCGTCGGCCCGCCGGGCGGACACCTCGGCCTGCCAGATCCGTACGATCACGACGTCCTCCTCGGGCCGCGCCGTCCCCGTCTCCAGTATCCGTGCCCGCTCCGTTCGGCAGCGCTGCGATTGCCGCCGCGCCGGGGCCGCCGGACGCTGGGAGGAGGCCCGGAGCCCCGGGCCACCGAAACGAGGTGGAGACCATGGCGGTCTGTGCGGTCTGCAAGAACGACTACTGGCTGTCCTTCGAGATCAAGACGGTCAGCGGGGACACGTACACCTTCGACAGCTTCGAGTGCGCGATGGAGAAGCTGGCGCCGCGCTGCGAGCACTGCAACGTCCGGATCGTCGGGCACGGGGTGGAGGTGGCCGGGATGTTCTTCTGCTGCGCCAACTGCGCCCGGGCCAACGGCGGCCTGGGCGACCAGATCCGCGACGCGGTGGGCGCCCACCCCGGCGGGTGAGCCCCGGCCGCCGGTCAGACCCGCGCGTGCGAGGCGATGTCGGCGGTGAACTGCTCGACCATCGCGGACGTCACGGTGGGCCGGCACTGCGCGATCGCGGCGAGGTAGTCGTCCGTGGTCGCGCCCGCCTCCGCGCCGCCGCCCGGCGTGCCGAGATCGCGTTCGAACGCCGCCTGGGCCGCGCTCCGGGCGGCGTGCTCGATGTCCGCGGGCGTGAACAGGTCGCTGCCCTCGACCAGCGCGGCCAGGTCGACGTCCGCCCGGGTGTGTGCGTAGCGGGACCAGATCGCGGCGCGGGCGGCGGCGTCCGGCGTGCCGACCGGGATCAGGTAGTCGAACCGCCCGTGCCGCAGGAACGCCGGGTCGAGCGAGCGGACCGAGTTGGTCGCGCAGACCAGCAGCCGCTCCTCGCCCTCCCGGAAGCCGGGGATGAGCTTGAGCAGTTCGTTGGTCACCCCGTGCAGGCCGGACGGCGCGCCGTCGCCGCGGACCGGGGCGATCTCCTCCACCTCGTCGATGAAGACCAGCACCCGCTCCAGCTGGGCGATCCGGGCGAACGCGGTGCGCAGCGCGGCGGCCAGGCCGCTGCCCTCCCCGGCGAGCCGGGACGGCAGCAGTTCGACGAACGGCCAGCCGAGCCGGGAGGCGACCGCCCTGGCGAAGGTGGTCTTGCCCGTCCCCGGCGGGCCGAACAGGGCGACGGCGCGCGGCGGCCGCACCCCGTGCCGGGCGGCCCGCTCCGGCTGGGCCAGCGGCAGCACCACCCGCCGCTCGATCAGCGACTTCTCGGACTCCATCCCGGCCATCCGGTCCCACAGGTCGCCGGGCAGCAGCCGTCCGCCGAGCTCCTCCAGCAGGCCCGCGGCGGGGCCGGCCTGCGGCTCGTCCTTCTCGAAGTACGCCGCGGCCGGGCGCCGGGTGTAGCCGGCGTTGCGCAGGCCCTCGCCGAGCAGCTCCTCCTCGGGCAGCACGTACGCGATGCGGCGGACCCGGCGCTCCAGCAGACGGCGCTCCAGCTCCCGCAGCAGGGCGCTGGCCAGGCCGCGGCCGCGCCAGGCCGGGGCGATCGCGATCCGCATCACCCAGGCGCGCCCGTCGGTCACCTGGGCGAGCGCCGCGCCGATCGGCAGGCCGTCGCTGACGGCGACCACGGCGGGCTGCCGGGAGGTGAGCGCGGTGATGCACTCGGCCGGGGAGAAGACCGACTCCTGGCCGAGCCCGGCGGTGGTGTCGATGAGATGGACGACCGCGGCCAGGTCGTCCTCGCGGTAGTCGTGGATCAGCCATTCGCTGCCGGCACGGTGCACGGGGTCGCCTCTCGTTCGTCCTGGACGGGTGCGGTGCCAGGACGGTACGGCCCGGCGCCCGGCCGGGGCGCCTGCCGGAGCGGACAAGCGGCCGGGTGCGAACCGTACGGATCGCGGGTGGCGCCGCGGCCGCACCGGCGGGCTCAGAAGGTGAACCGCAGGGACTTCACCCGGTGGTCGAAGCTGGACGGGACGAGCACCGGTTCGCCGGCCGAGCGGGCCCCGGGCAGCCGGGTGAACAGCTCGCGGTAGAGCGTCTTCATCTCCTGCCGGGCCAGGTAGGCGCCGAGGCAGTAGTGCGGGCCGCCGCCGCCGAAGCCCAGGTGCGGGTTGGGCGTGCGGGTGATGTCGAAGACGTCCGGGTCGGTGAAGACCGCCTCGTCGCGGTTGGCGGAGCCGAAGAACAGCACCACCTTGTCGCCCGCGGCGAGCCGGGTGCCGTTGAGGTCGGTGTCGACCGCGACCGTGCGGCGGAACTGGATGATCGGGGTACTGAACCGGATGATCTCGTCCACCGCGCCGCCGAGGTGCGCCTCCAGGTCGCCGAGCAGCAGCTCGCGCTGCTCGGGGTGGGTGGTCAGCAGGTGCAGGCCGTGCGCCAGCGCGTTGCGGGTGGTCTCCACGCCGGCCACCAGCAGCAGCGAGAAGAAGGCGCCCAGTTCGCGGGAGTTGAGGTGGCGGCCGTCGACGTCGGCGGTCACCAGGGCGGAGATCAGGTCCTCGGCGGGGCGGCGGCGGCGCTCGCGGCCGAGCGCGGCGATGACCAGCTGCATCCGGGCGAGCGCCCGCAGTCCGCGGCCGGGCACCCGGATCCGGCTGCGCGCCACCCCGGTGTGCTCGGACGCCCGGTTGACCTGGGTGAGGATCTGCCCGCGCTGGCGCGCCGGGATGCCCATCATCCGGCAGATCACCTGGTACGGGAGCTCGGCGGCGACCGCCGCCACGAAGTCCTCCGGGCGGCGCGCCTCGACGCCGTCGACGATCTCCACCGCGAGCCGGCGGATCTCCTCCTCCACCCGGGAGATCAGCCGCGGCGTGAACGCCCGGGACACCACGCGGCGCAGGTCGGCGTGGCGCGGATCGTCCAGGTTGACCATCGAGTCGCCGAACAGCGCCCGCACCCAGCGGGCCGGTTCGGGCGTGGTGACGCCCGGCGCACTGACGAACACCTCGGGGGCGCGGCTGGCGGCCACCACGTCCGCGTGCCGGACCAGCGCACGGAAGGGGCGGCCGGTGGCGCGGTCGGTGAACACGGCCGGGCCGTCCAGCGCGCGCAGCCGCGCGAAGGCGGCGGCCCGCTCGGCGGCCGGCCGCCGCCAGAAGGCCGGGTCTGCGAGGTCGATTCCCGCCGGTGCCGACGGGGCCGCGGTGGACCTGGTGCCTGCCGGTGCGCTCATGACGGCTTTTATCCGCCAGCCGGTGGCGGAATGTCAAATTCCCGTCACTCCACGTGGTTTCACTTGGTGAAGCGCACCGCCTCCGGGCCTTCCGCGGCCTCCTCCTCGTCGTCCGGGTCCGGTCCGGCGCCGTCGGCCGGGGCGAGTTCGCGGGCGAGCAGCGTCGCGCCGGCGACCGCGCCCGGCATCGCCAGCACGGTGAGGAAGGGCACCAGGAACATCAGCACCAGCGGCACGCCGAAGCCCAGCGCCAGGCCGAGCCGGGAGCGCAGCAGCCGCAGCCGCTCGCGCTGCGGGATGCCGCGGCGCTGGAGCGCGACCGCGGACAGCTCGACGGTCAGGAAGTAGCCCGACACGCAGAAGCCGAGCACCGGGACGGCGGTCTGCCCGACCACCGGCAGGAAGCCGCCGACGAAGAGCAGCAGGCCGAGCCCGGCCACCCGCACCAGCACGGCCAGGCTGTCGCGGGCGGAGACCAGCAGCTCGCGCCAGAACGGCCGGTCGGGCGCGGCCGGTGCGCCGCCCTCGTCGTCGTCCACGTGCGCGCACAGCGACTCGTAGAAGGGCTGGCCGACCAGCAGCGTCACCGCCGTGAAGGTGACGATCGACAGCAGCCCGCCCAGGCCGACCACGGCCACCGCCAGGGTGTCGCGCAGCAGGCCGCGCCAGGGCGAGCCCCAGTGGTCGGCGAACGGCGACGCCCAGGCCGCCAGGTCGCCGGCCCACACCACCAGCGCGGTCAGCGCCGCCACGTACCCGACCAGCGTGATCAGCGCCGGGATCATCCCGAAGCCCCACCACCGGCCGTGCCGCGCCACCCACCGCTGGCCCTTGAGGAGGAAGCCCAGCCCCGCCACGAAATCTCGCATGGCCGCAAGCCTACGGGCCGCCCCGCGGGCCGCGGCGGGCGGGGAAACGGCCGGGAAACCGGGCGGCAACCCGGCGGGTGCGCACCGCCCGTCCGGCGTACGGAACGTACGCAGCGGGGCGGCCCGGTACGGGCGGTGTGTCCCTTGGCCGGTGCCCGGCGGCGGGTCGAGATTGTCGGTATGACGACAGCCCCCACCACGCCCGCGGACCCCGCCGCGGAGGTCACCGCCTACGGTGCCACCGTTCTCGCCGTCGAGCCCGCCGGCGCCGAGCCGGTACCCGAATCCGCCCGGCACGGCAGCCCGTTGGGCCTGCTCTGGACGTGGCTGGCGCCGAACATGGAGTTCGCCACCGTCTACATCGGCGTCATCTCCGTGCTCTTCTTCGGCCTGGGATTCTGGACGGCCACCGCCGCCCTGCTGCTCGGCACCGCGCTGGGCTCCGTCACGCACGGGGTGGTCGGCCTGTACGGCCCGCGGTTCGGCGTGCCGCAGATGGTCGCCGGGCGGCTGGCGTTCGGGCGGTGGGGCAATGCGCTGCCGGCCGTGCTCAACGCGGCAGGCGCCGGGCTCGGCTGGTTCGCGGTCAACAGCGTCTCCGGGGCGTTCGCCCTGGCCACCCTGAGCGGCTGGCCGACCCTGGCCTGCCTGGCCCTGGTGGTGGTGGCCCAGGTGGCCGTGGCGTACCTGGGCCACAACTTCGTCCACCGCTTCGAGCGGTACGCGCTGCCGCTGCTCACCGCCGTCTTCCTGGCCGCGTCCGCGGTGACGCTCGGCAAGGCGCACCTGGGCGGGGCGGCGGCGACCGCGGGCAGCACCGGCGGGTTCCTGCTGGCCTTCAGCGCGGCGTTCGGCTACGCGGCGGGCTGGAACCCGTTCGCCTCCGACTACACCCGCTACCTGCCGTCCGACGCCTCCCGGCTGCGGACGGCGCTCTACCCGGCGCTCGGCGTCTTCGCCGGGGTCTCGCTGCTCGCCGTGGTCGGCGCGGCCTCGGCGACCGTCGCCACCGGGGAGAAGAACCCGACGGCCGCGTTCACCGGCCACCTCCCGGGCTGGCTGGGCGACCTGACCCTGCTGGCGATCATGCTGGGCGCGGTCTCCGCCAACGCGATCAACATCTACTCGGCCGGGATGTCCTTCGTCTCGCTCGGCCTCGGCCGGCTGCCGCGCGGCCCGGTGGCGCTGGCGATCGGCGGACTCGGCTTCCTGGTCGCCTGGCGGGGCCTGTCCGACGCCGGGCACAGCTACGAGGCCTTCCTGCTGGTGATCGCGTACTGGGCGGCGCCCTGGCTGGCCGTGGTCCTCACCGACCAGTGGCTGCGCCACCGGGCCGGCACGAGCACCGCCGAGGCCGCGGCCCGGATGGCCGACCCGCGGTACGAGGTGTGGGCCGGGCCGGTCGCGATGCTGGCCGGCACGGTGGTGTCCGTCCTGCTCTTCTCCAACCAGGAGGACTTCAGCGGCTACCTGGTGCGGGCCGCGCCCGGGATTGGCGACCTGACCTGCGTGGCCGGCTTCGTCGGCACGGCGCTGCTGTACGCCGCCCTGCGCCGGGTGCCCGCGCTGGCACCGGCCCGCTGACCGGTGCGGCGCCCGGCCGCCGGCCCGGCACCCGCCCGCAGCAGCCGGAACGCGCAGGCGGCGAGCAGCAGCTCGGCCTGGAGCTCGGGGTCGGCGACCTCGACGCCGAGCAGCCGCTCGATCCGCTCCAGCCGCTGGTACAGCGACTGGCGGCCGATGTGCAGCAGGGCGGCCGTCCGGGTCGGCGAGCAGCCGTGGCGCAGGTGCACCTCCAGGGTGCGGACCAGGTCGCTCGGGTGGCGCGCCTCCCAGTCCAGCAGCGGTCCGAGCGCGTCCTCGGCCAGCCGGGACCAGCGCTCGCGGCCGCCGGAGCGGGTCAGTTCGCGCTCCAGGGTCAGCGCCCGGGCGGTGGTCACGTACGGCTCGCCCGGGCCCGGCCGGTCCGGCTCGGCGGGCGGCACGGTGACGGCCAGTTCGAGGGTGGTGGCGGCGTCCCGCAGGCTCTCGCCGTACCGCTCCCAGCCGGCGTCGGCGGGGACGGCGGGCCCGAGGGCGGCCACCGCCCCCTCCGGGGCCGCGGCCCGCAGGGCGTCCCGCAGGACACGCACCGGGTCGGGGCCGGCCGGCACCGCGAGCAGTGCGGCCAGTCCGCCGTCGAGCTCCGCGGTGAGCGCCGCCGCACCGAGCCGGCCGGCCGGGCGGGGGGCCGCGCCGGGCGGGGGGGGCGCGGGGGGGCGCCCGCCGCGCCCCCGCCCCGCCGCGTCGCGACCCCCAGGCCCCTCGAGTCCCGGGGCCCCCGCGGCCGGTCCCGCTACATCGACGAGAGCGGCATGCACCCCGTGCCCGTCCCGGTGGACGACGCGGGCGTGGACGTCGGCTACCT
>NZ_JBHWBW010000324.1:4036-9061 GCF_042735675.1 Kitasatospora sp. NPDC059571 | reverse complement strand
GGGGGGGGCCCCCCCCCCCCCCGCGCCTGGCGCGGGGGCCCCCCCCCCCGCCCGGCAGGGCGTGGCCCCGGAATTCAGCAGGCCATCGGAAGAGCGGAGACGTCCTCCAGCCAGGATTCCCGCGCGAGCACCGCGTGCTGGGTCTGCCGCAGCCTGGAACTCGGTTCCATTCCGAGCCCCTCGACCAGATTCTTCCGCAGCGTGTTGTAAACACCCAGGGCATCGGCGGTGCGCCCGCTGCGATAAAGCGCCACCATCAAATAGAAGTGCAGATTCTCCCAGAGCGGCCGGTCCGTGAGCAGGCCGTAGAGCTCGCTGATCATCTCGGCGTGCCGGCCGAGCCGCAGCTCGATCTCCACCCGGAGTTCGTAGGCGGAGGTGCGCTTCTCGTCCAGCTGGCGGCCGAGGCCGTCCAGCACCGGGAGGGTCCGCACGTCGGCCAGCGCCGGCCCCCGCCACAGCGCGATGCCGGCGGCGAGCACGTCCGAGGCCTCCTCCGTCCGGCCCGACGCGCTCAGCCGCCGGGCCTCGGCCACTGCCGATTCGAAGCGGTCCAGGTCGAGCGTGTGCTGTTGCCGCAGGTCGAAAAGGTACCCGGGAGCCCGGGTGGCCAGTGTGAGCGGGTCGCCGCCGATCTCGGCGATGAACTTGCGCAGCCTCGACACGTACACCTGCAGGGCGGTGCCGGCCGTGCGCGGCGGCCCGTCCGGCCAGAGGGCCTCGGTCAGCTGCCGGGTGGAGACCGTCCGGCCCGGGCTCAGGCACAGCATCGCCAGCAGGGCCCGCTGCTTGAGCGCTCCGGGGCTCTGCGGCACCGAGCCCGGCGCCGCTATCTCCAGTGGCCCGAGAATGTAGAAGTCCAACGAAATCCCCCGATTTGCCGTACTCCGGTCCGACCGGCGGGGCTGTCGGACCGACGGACGCAATCCCCGCACCCCACCACAGTCGATCTTGGTCAAGAACGCGCCCCCGGACAAGTTGTACGCGCACATTTTGCCGAGATTTTAAACACCCGGGACTGCCGGTCGACGGGGTGGCATTGTAACATCCCCCGCCGCGCGCCCCGCATAAGGGCGATTCCCCCGGACGCCACCGCTCCACTTATTCGGGCATGCATTTCCGACGGTTCCGCGCATGAGGAAGTTTAGCCCTCCGGACTACCGTCGACGGTGAGCCGATCAGCGCTTGCACGGGGGTTTTGGAAATGAACGGAACGAGTCTTCCGGTCACCGGCGGACAGCATGAGATATGGCTGGCCGAGCAAATGGATCCGCAGGGTCCGCAGTCACGCATCGGGGAATGCCTGGAGATTCACGGGGCCATCGACACGGGGGTCTTCGAGGCCGCACTCCGGCAGACCATCGCCGAGGCCGAGCCCTTCCGGGTGCGCTTCGTCGAGGAGGAGGGCGTGCCTCGACAGGTGGCCGACCTGGCCGACGACTGGGCGTTCCCGGTGCTCGACGTCTCCGCCGAGCCGGACCCCGCGGAGGCCGCCCTGGCCTGGATGCGCGCCGACCTGGCCCGGCGGCTCCCGCTGTCGACCGGCCCGCTCTTCTCGTACGCGCTCTTCGAGCTGGGACCGGAGCACTTCCTCTGGTACCTGAGTGCGCACCACATCCTGGCGGACGGTCAGAGCGGTGCGCTGATCTCCCTCCGGGTCGCGGAGCTGTACGGCGCCGCCGTCGGCTGCCGTCCGCCCGCGCCGTCGCCGTACGGCGGGCTGCACACTCTGCTGGAGAGCGACCGGCGGTACCGGGAGTCGGCCGCCGCCGCCACCGACCGGGCCTACTGGGCGGGGCGGCTGGCCGGTGCTCCCCGCCCCGCCCGGCTGGCCGGCGCACCGGCCGGCCCGCCGCGCGAGAACCTCACCGAGACCGGCGTCCTGACGCCGGCCCAGACCGACCGGCTGCGTTCGGCGGCGCGGCAGGCCCGCACCCACTGGTCCGTCCTGCTGATCGCGGCGGCCGCCGCCTATCTGCACCGGATGACGGGCGAGCGGGACGTCACCCTGGCACTGCCCGTCGCCGCGCGGCCGCAGGCCGAGCTCCGGACGATCCCCGCCATGCTCTCGAACGTGCTGCCGCTGCACGTCGACGTCCGCCCGGACCGGCCGGTGGCCCAGCTGGTGCGAAGCGTCTCCCAGGAATTCCGCCTCCTGCTCCGGCACCAGCGCTTCCGGGGTGAGGAGCTGTCACGCAGCCTCGACCGACCGGCCTCCGAGACCTTCCTGACCGCGCCCCAGGTCAACATCATGTCCTTTGACTACGACCTGGAGTTCGGCGGACACCGCGCCGAGGCCCGCAATCTCACCCAGGGCCTGGTCGACGACATCTCCGTCACCGCCTACGACCGCTCCGACGGATCGGGCCTGCGGATCGACCTGGTCGCCAACCCCGAGCTGTACCGCCCCGAGGAGCTGGCCGCGCACCACCGGCGGTTCCTGGCCCTGCTGGCGGCGCTCACCGCGCCGGGCGCCCTGGAGCGACCGCTCGGTGCCGTCGACCTGGCCGACGAGCAGGAGCGTCGCGGCCTGCTGGCGGAGGCGCGGGGCAACCGGCGCGACGACCCGGCGACCACGCTCCCCGAGCTGTTCGCCGCCCAGGTGGCCCGCACCCCGGACGCCACCGCCGTGGTCGGCGGCGAGGGGAGCCTCGACTACCGCGAGCTCGACCTGGCCTCGAACCGACTGGCCCGGCTGCTGATCCGCGCGGGCGCCGGCCCCGACCGGACGGTGGCCCTGGCCGCGCCGCGCTCCGTCCGCGCCGCGGTCGCCCTGCTGGCCGTGCTGAAGGCCGGGGCCGGCTACCTCCCCGTCGACCCGGAGTACCCGGCCGAGCGGATCGCCTTCGTACTGGCCGACGCCGCCCCCGCGCTTGTGCTGACCACCGCGGAGGTCCTCGGCACCCTGCCGCCCACGGACGTCCCCACGCTGGTGCTCGACGACCCCGCCACCGCGGCGGCCCTGGACGGGCAGCCCGACGGGCCGCTGGCCCCACGGGAGTTGCTCGGGCGGCCGGAGCCGGGGCACATCGCCTACGTCGTCTACACCTCGGGCACCACCGGCGTCCCCAAGGGCGTGGTGATGCCGACGCGTTCCCTGGTCAACCTGCTGACCTGGCACGACCTGGACCTCCCGCGGATCCCGGGGACGCGGACGGCGCAGTTCACCGCGCTGGGCTTCGACGTCTCCGTCCAGGAGACCGCCTCCGCGCTGCTCTTCGGCAAGACCCTGGTCATCCCCGGCGAGGACGTCCGGCGGGATCCGGACCGCCTGGTCGACTGGTTGGAGGAGCAGCGGATCAACGAGTTGTTCGCGCCGAACCTGGTGATCGAGGCGGTCTGCGCCGCCGCCGAGGCCCGGCGGCGGGAACTGCCCGACCTCCGGGTACTGGCCCAGGGCGGCGAGGCGCTGACCCCGAGCCGCAGCATGCGCGCGTTCTGCGCCCGGGTACCGGGGCGGCGGATGCACAACCACTACGGTCCGTCCGAGACCCACCTTGTCACCGCCCACACACTGGCGGCCGACAGCACCGGCTGGCCGGCCGCCGCGCCGATCGGACGGCCGATCCCCAACGTGGCGGGGTACGTGCTGGACGGCAGTCTGCGCCTGGTCCCGCCGGGCACGCCGGGCGAGCTCTACCTGGCCGGCACCGCGCTCGCCCGCGGCTACCTGAACCGGCCCGCCCTCACGGCGGAGCGCTTCGTCGCCGACCCCTTCGGCGAGCCCGGCACCCGGATGTACCGGACCGGAGACCTGGTGCGCCGGCGGACGGACGGCGAGCTCGAGTACCTGGGCCGCACCGACCAGCAGGTCAAGATCCGGGGCATCCGGGTCGAGCCCGGCGAGGTGGCGGCCGCCGTCGAGGCCTGCCCGGGGGTCGCGCGGGCCGAGGTGCTGGCCCGCGACGACCACGCCGGCGGCAGCCGCCTGGTGGCCTACGTGCTCCCCGGGGACGGGACGGTCGATCCGGCGGCCGTCCGCGAGGTCCTGGCCGCACGGCTGCCCGCGCACCTCGTCCCGGCCGCCGTCGTCCCGCTCGCCGCCTTCCCCCTGACCCCCAACGGCAAGCTCGACCGACGGGCACTGCCCGACCCGGACTTCACCCCCGGCGCCCCCGCCAGGGAGCCGCGGACGGCGCAGGAGCGGACCCTGGCGGTGCTGTTCGCCGACGTCCTGGGGGTGCCGCAGGTCGGCCCGGACGACGACTTCTTCGACCTCGGCGGACACTCGATGCTGGCCGGCCGCCTGGTCGCTCAGGCCCGGGCCGTCCTCGGCGCCGAGCTCGGCGTCCGAGACCTGTTCGAGGCCCCGACGGTGGCGGCGCTGGCCGCGCGGCTGTCCGGGCGGACGCCGGCCGGCAGCGCCCTGCCGGTGCTGCTGCCGCTGCGCCGGCGGGGCACCCGGCCGCCGCTGTTCTGCCTCCACCCGGCCACCGGCATCGGCTGGTCGTACCAGGGGCTGCTCCGGCACCTGGGCCCCGACCGCCCGGTGTACGGCCTCCAGGCGCGCGGCCTGGGCGGGCCCGGACCGATGCCCGGCACCGTCGAGGAGATGGCCGCCGACTACGCGGCCCGGATCCGGACCGTCCAGCCGAAGGGGCCGTACCACCTGCTGGGCTGGTCGTTCGGCGGCCAGGTGGCGCACGCCGCCGCGTGTCTCCTGCAGACCGCGGGCGAGGAGGTCGCCCTGCTGGCGATGCTCGACTCGTACCCCTACCCGGCCGGTGCGGGGCGGCCCCCGCAGTTCGACGGGCCGGCCTTCGCCGACATCGTGTTCGGCGGCGCCGGCGGGCTGCCGGACGAGGTGCCCGCCGACCGGCTGCACGAGGTCTTCCGGCACAACGTCGGGCTGATGGCCGCCTTCACGCCGGGCCGGTTCCGGGGCGACCTGCTGTTCTTCGCCGCCGCCCGGAGCGACCCGGCCGACCCCTTCGAGGCCGGCCGCACCTCGCCGTGGGGGCGGGCGGGGGGGGGCGTAGGGCGGGGGGGGGGCCGCCCCGGGGGGGGCGGGTGAGAGCGCGTGGT
>NZ_JBHWBW010000324.1:1421-4026 GCF_042735675.1 Kitasatospora sp. NPDC059571 | reverse complement strand
CGGCCCCCGCCCCCCCCCTCGGCGCGC
Organism: Kitasatospora sp. NPDC059571; assembly: GCF_042735675.1. Taxonomy (NCBI): domain Bacteria; kingdom Bacillati; phylum Actinomycetota; class Actinomycetes; order Kitasatosporales; family Streptomycetaceae; genus Kitasatospora; species Kitasatospora sp. NPDC059571. The sequence goes on along the minus strand of NZ_JBHWBW010000324.1, from coordinate 3,999 downwards.
CCGGCCCCCCCCGCGGGCGGGCGGGGCGGGGCTCGTTGGGCGGGGGCCCCCCCCCCCGGGGGGGGCCCCCCCCCCACCACCGGATGACCGCGCCCGAGGCCCTGGAGCAGATCGGACCCGTCCTCGCCGGCCGGCTGGACGCCCTCACCACCGACCCCGCCGCGCCGAGGAGCTGACCCGTGCAGAACCCGTTCGACGACCCCGACGGCACCTTCCTGGTGCTGATCGACGACCAGGGCCGCCACTCGCTCTGGCCGAGCGGCGGGGGGGGGGTTGGGCCCCCGCGGGGCGCCGCGGCCGCCGGTTGTCAGTGCAGGTCGAGATGATGTTCGACATGAAGGACGCAGCCGTTCCGGCCACCCCCGCCGCCTACGCCGATGCCGTCGCCACCGCCGTCGCGGCGGCCGCGGCCTACTACGCCGACGGCGCCACGCCGCTCGGCGACGACGAGTACGACGCGCTGCTGCGCTCCGTCGAGGCGTACGAGCGGGCACACCCCGACGAGGTGCTGCCGCAGTCGCCGACCGGCAAGGTCGCGGGCGGCGCCGCCGTGGGCGACGTCCCGCACACGGTGCCGATGCTCAGCCTGGACAACGTCTTCTCGCCTGACGAGCTGACCGCCTGGGCGGCCGGCCTGGAGCGCCGCCTCGGCCGCCCGGTCGCCGGCTGGTGCGTGGAGCCGAAGCTCGACGGCCTGGCGGTCGCCGCCCGGTACCGGGCCGGCCGGCTCACCCGCCTGATCACCCGCGGCGACGGCCTCGCCGGCGAGGACATCAGCCACGCCGCCGGCAGCATCATCGGGCTGCCCGAGACGCTCACCGAACCGGTCGACGTCGAACTGCGCGGCGAAGTCCTGCTGACGCAGGACCAGTTCGAGCAGGCCAACACCGTCCGCACCGCCCACGGCGACGCGCCGTTCGCCAACCCCCGCAACGGCGCCGCCGGCACCCTCCGGGCCCGCGACCGCGCCTACCGCGTCGAGCTCACCTTCTTCGGCTACGACGCGGTCGGCCTGCCCGGGCTCGGCCACGCCGACCTGCTGCAGCGGATCGCCGAGCTCGGCGCCCACACCGCCGCGAGCACCGCGGCCGCGCCGCGCCGCTGCGCCGACCCGGCCGAGGTCCAGGAGCGGATCGGGGAGATCGCCGCGCTCCGGGCCGGTCTCCCGTTCGGCATCGACGGCATCGTGGTCAAGGCCGACGCGGCCGACGACCAGGAGGCCGCCGGCACCGGATCGCGGGCACCCCGCTGGGCCGTCGCCTACAAGCTGCCCGCCGTGCACAAGGTCACCCGGCTGCTCGGCGTGGAGTGGAACGTCGGCCGGACGGGCGTGATCGCCCCGCGGGCAGTGCTGGAGCCCGTCGAGGTGGACGGCGTCACCATCACCTACGCCACCCTGCACAACCCGGCCGACATCACCCGGCGCGGCCTGCTGATCGGCGACCAGGTCTTCGTCCACCGGGCCGGCGACGTCATCCCGCGGGTGGAGGCACCGCTCGTCGACCTGCGCACGGGCGCCGAGCAGCCGATCGTCTTCCCCGAGGCCTGCCCGCGCTGCGGCGACGCCATCGACACCTCCCAGCAGCGCTGGCGGTGCGTCCGCGGCCGGGGCTGCCAGGTGGTCGCCTCCATCCGGTACGCCGTCGGGCGCGACCAGTTGGACGTGGAGGGCCTCGGCGGCACCCGGGCGGTGCAGCTCGTCGAGGCGGGGCTGGTCGCCGACCTCGCCGACCTCTTCACCCTCACCCGCGAGCAGCTGCTCACCCTCGACCGGATGGGCGACACCAGCGCCGACAACCTGATCGCGGCGATCGCCGAGGCCCGGACGCGGCCGCTGAACCGGGTGTTCTGCGCGCTCGGCGTGCTCGGTACGGGCCGCTCGATGTCGCGCCGGGTCGCCGCGCACTTCGGCAGCATGGCCGCGATCCGCGCCGCCGACGCCGCGGCGCTGGCCGAGGTCGACGGCATCGGCCCGGAGAAGGCCGCCGTGATCGTCACCGAACTCGCGGCACTGGCAGGCATCCTGGACAAGCTCGCCGCACTCGGCGTCGGCACCCAGGTGACCGCGCCCGTCGTTCGCCGGGCCGCAGCGGCAGCGGACGAGGCCCCCGTGGCGGCAGGGGCCGAGCCTGCCGGGCCGGCCGTGTCCGGGCCGCTCGCGGGGGAGGCGGTGGTGGTCACCGGCGCCATGACAGGCCCGCTGGCCGAGCTCTCGCGCAACGAGATGAACGAACTGATCGAGCGGGCGGGCGGCCGGGCGTCCTCCTCGGTCTCCAAGCGCACCACCCTGCTGGTGGCGGGCGAGAAGGCCGGCTCCAAGCGGGCCAAGGCGGAGGAGCTCGGGATCCGGATCGTCTCGCCGGACGAGTTCGCCGACCTGGTGGGCGCCGTGCTCGCCTGACCGCCGTACGCACGCCCGGCCCGACATGCACCGGGCCGCCCTGAGGCCGGCGCTGCACCCGTGGGGGCGGAGACACAAGAGAGGGGGGACCGGCCGGTGGGGGCGGGGGGGCGCCCCGGCCCCGCCCCCCCCCGGGGGGGGGGTACTCTGATGGCGAGGCGGGCGGGCGCGCGTCGC
>NZ_JBHWBW010000324.1:0-1411 GCF_042735675.1 Kitasatospora sp. NPDC059571 | reverse complement strand
TGACCGCCGTCCGCCCGCCGGGCCCGACTTGCACCGGGCCGCCCGGCGGCGGGCGCTGCACCCGCCCGGCATGACACCCGTCATGCGGGACACCGGCATTGCGGCACTGGAGGCCGCACGGCCACGGCCCCTACCGTGGTGGTCATGACGAAGAGCGACGAGCGCGACGACCGCAGGACCGACATCCGGGTGAGCATCATCGGCGGCCACCGCCTCGACGGTGCGACGCTCCACGAGCGGACGCTGACCGCGTCGCTGATCGGCGGCGCCGACATCGACCTGACCGATGTGGAGATCCCGGACGGCGCCGAGCTGCAGATCACCAAGCTGAGCCTGATCGGTGGCGTCAGCCTCCGGGTCCGTCCCGACGTCCGGGTCGAGGTCGGCGGGATCCGGCTCGGCGGGGTCAGCGACGACGGACCGACCGAGCCCGGCGGGCCGACCGTGCGGGTGAACGCCTGGGGGCTGCTGGGCGGGGTCAGCGTCAGCCGCGGGTAGCCGCAAGGGGGTCGGGGTCGCGGCCCCACCCCCCTCGAGCGGCCCGTTCAGCAGGGCAGTCGGCCGACCCCTCCGGCGTGTGCCGACTGCCTTGACAGTGCTCTGCCCCGCTTCTATCGTCCCATCTCGGAGAGCGCTCTCTCGCCCTGACCCCAAAGCCTCGCCCGCCCCTGGGAGGGACCCCGTGCGATCGGCCTTCATCGTCGCGGCCGGTGCCGCGCTCCTGGTCACCGCAACCCTGGTCGCGGTGGCCGGAGTTCCGGGCCGGGCCGGTCCGGCGCGGCCGGCCGCCGGCGGGCCCGTGCCCGCCGCGGCGCGCGCCGCCTCTCCGGGCGCGTTCGGCCCGACCGACGTCGCCTGGCTGCAACTGCTCACCCCGATGACCGATCAGGCCGTCCGGCTCGCCGCACTGGCCCGCACCCGGGCCGCCGACCCGCGCCTGCGGACGCTGGCCGCGGCCGTCGCGACCGGGCACGGCGCCGAGCTGTCCCGGCTGCGCGCCCTCGAACAGCGGGCCGGTGTGGCGGGCACCGACGTGCACGCCGGCCACGACATGCCGGGGATGACCACGGCCGCCGAGTACACCGCGGCCGAACAGGCCTCCGCCGGCGCCTTCGACCGGATCGTCGAGGACCGGATGCGCGAGTACCTGGACCAGTCCGTCCGGCTGGCCGGGTCGGAGGGCGCCAACGGGTCCGACCCGGCGGTGAAGCAGCTCGCCGCGGACCTCGCCCGGACCCGCGCGGCCGAGCTCGGCGAACTCGACCGCCTGGCGGCAGGGCCCTCCTGACGATCCGCCGGCAGCCACCGCCCGCGGGTCAGGCCGCTCTACCTTCTGAGTCGGGTTGATCGAGCCATTCGTAAGGTTGGGTCGCCCAGGGGCGCTGGGTGTGGCTATCAGGCCGCTGCCAGC
>NZ_JBHWBW010000323.1:0-9084 GCF_042735675.1 Kitasatospora sp. NPDC059571 | reverse complement strand
CCCCGCCCGCGGCCGCGCGGCCCCCGGGGCCCGGCGAGGGCCCGCCCCCCCCTGGGGGGGGGCGGGCCGCGGTGACCGGGCCGGGGCGCGGTCAGAGGAGGTCCTTGAACTCCTTGGGGAGCTCGAAGTCGGACGGGCCCTTGCCCGCGCCGAGGCCGAACGCGCCGCCGGGCGCGGCCGGCTGCTGGCCGGCGGGGCCGAGCGCCTTGCGCTCCGCGGCCGCCGCCTCCTCCTGCGCCCGCTTCAGCGGGTTGCCGGACTTGCGCTTGCCCTTGGCGACCGGGGCCTTCTTGGAAGAGCGCTTCGCGCCGCCGCCCATCCCCGGGATGCCCGGCATGCCGGGGATGCCCTTGCCGGAGGCCATCGCGGACATCATCTTGCGGGCCTCGAAGAACCGCTCGACCAGGTTGTTGACCTCGCCGACCTGGACGCCGGAGCCCTTGGCGATGCGCAGCCGGCGCGAGCCGTTGATGAGCTTCGGGTCGGTGCGCTCGGCCGGGGTCATCGACTTGATGATCGCGCCGACGCGGTTGACGTCCTTGTCGTCGATGTTGTTGATCTGGTCCCGGATCTGGCCCATGCCGGGGAGCATCCCGAGCAGCTTGGAGATCGAGCCCATCTTCTGGACCTGCTCCAGCTGCGCGAGGAAGTCGTCCAGCGTGAAGTCCTTGCCGCCGCCCTGGAGCTTGGCGGCCATCTTCTCGGCCTCGGCCTGCGAGAAGGTCTGCTCGGCCTTCTCGATGAGCGACAGCATGTCGCCCATGCCGAGGATCCGGGAGGCCATCCGGTCCGGGTGGAAGGCGTCGAAGTCGTCGACCTTCTCGCCGTTGGAGGCGAACATGATCTGACGGCCGGTCACGTGGGCGACCGAGAGCGCGGCACCACCACGGGCGTCGCCGTCGAGCTTGGAGAGCACCACGCCGGTGAAGTCGACGCCCTCGAGGAAGGCCTGGGCGGTGGTGACCGCGTCCTGGCCGACCATGGCGTCGACCACGAAGAGGACCTCGTCGGGGCCGATCGCGGCGCGGATGTCCGCGGCCTGCTGCATCATCTCGGCGTCGATGCCGAGGCGGCCGGCGGTGTCGACGATGACCACGTCGTACTGCTTCTGCTTCGCGTACTCGATCGAGTCGCGGGCGACCTTGACCGGGTCGCCGACGCCGTTGCCGGGCTCGGGGCCGTAGAAGGCCACGCCGGCGCGCTCGGCGACGACGCCGAGCTGGGTGACCGCGTTGGGGCGCTGGAGGTCGCAGGCGACCAGCAGCGGGGTGTGCTTCTGCTGCTTCAGCCAGTGGCCGAGCTTGCCGGCCAGGGTGGTCTTGCCCGCGCCCTGGAGGCCGGCGAGCATGATCACGGTCGGGCCGGTCTTGGCGTAGCGCAGACGGCGGGTCTCGCCGCCGAGGATGCTGATCAGCTCCTCGTTGACGATCTTGATGATCTGCTGCGCGGGGTTCAGCGCGCCGGAGACCTCGGCGCCGAGCGCGCGGTCCTTGATCTGCTTGATGAAGGCCCGCACCACCGGCAGCGCGACATCCGCCTCCAGCAGGGCGATCCGGATCTCGCGGGCGGTGGCGTCGATGTCCGCCTCACTGAGGCGGCCCTTGCCCCGGAGGTTCTTGAACGTCGCTGCGAGGCGGTCGGAGAGAGTGTCGAACACGTCGGTCGCGGGTCCCTTGCGGCATCGGTACGGGTACTGTCGTCGCCCCCCAGGGTATCCGGCCGCCCGGGGAACGGTCTCCACCCCGGGGCGGGCCCGTGCGGACCGGCCCCGGGGCACCGGTCAGCCGAGTGCCGCCTGGACGGAGCGCGCCACCTCGGCGGCCCGGTCGGGCTCCAGCGGCAGTCCCGCCGCGTCGGTCACGTAGAAGGCGTCCACGGCGTCGGCGCCGAGGGTGGAGACGTGCGCGGTGCGCACCCGGACGCCGGCCGCGTCCAGCGCCCGGCCGATCCGGTGCAGCAGGCCGGGTGCGTCGTGCGCCCGGACCTCCAGGATGGTCGCGCTGGAGGAGGCCCCGCGGGCCACCGACACCACCGGCGGCGGGGTCGCGATGCCCCGCCGCCGGGGCGCCGCGGCGTCCCGCTCGGCGAGCTTGCGGGCGACGTCCAGCGAGCCGTCCAGGGCCCGGCGCAGGTCCGCACGGAGCCGGGCCGCCTCCGGCAGCTCGCCGTACTCGGCGGCGACCGTCCAGGAGAGCAGCAGCACCGGGCCGATCCCCGCCGGGTCGAGCTCGCGCAGACCGGCCGAGCGGACGGTGAGCCGGTGCAGCGCGAGCACCCCGGCGACCGTGCCCAGCAGCCCCGGCCGGTCCGGGATGGCCAGGGTCAGCTCGACGCCCATCGGCTCGGTGCCGGTGGTGTCGTGCTCGGCGTGCGCGTGCAGCGACAGCGAGGGCGCGCCGGTCCGGGCCGCCTCGACGGCGAGCCGCTCCTCCTCGGCGGTCGGCTCGGCGGCGACCGGGTAGACCGCGCCGGCCAGCCGGGCGGCCGCGCGGGCCGCCAGGTCGGCCACCAGCGAGGCCCGCCAGCTGCTCCAGGCGGCCGGGCCGGTGGCGGTGGCGTCCGCCTCGGTGAGGGCGTGCAGCAGCTCCAGGTGGGCCACCGTGCCGACCACCTCGGTGATCGACGCGACGGTGGCCGGGTCGTCGGGGTCGCGCCGGGTGGCGGTGTCGACCAGCGTGAGGTGGTGGCGCACCAGCAGGGCGAGTGTGTCGGTGTCGGCCTTGTCGAAGCCCATCCGGACGGCGACGTCCCGGACGATCACCTCGCCCGCCTCGGAGTGGTCACCGGGCCAGCCCTTGCCGATGTCGTGCAGCAGCGCGGCGACCAGCAGCAGGTCGGGCCGGGCCACCCGGCGGGTCATCGCGGCGGCCCGCACCGCGGTCTCGATCAGGTGCCGGTCGACCGTCCAGCGGTGCACCGCGTTGCGCTGCGGGCGGCAGCGGACCCGCTCCCAGTCCGGCAGCAGCCGGGTGATCAGCCCCTCCGCCTCCAGCGCCTCCCAGACCGGCAGGCAGGCCTCGCCTGCACCGAGCAGGGTGATCAGCTGCTCGCGCGCCTCGTCCGGCCAGGGCACTGGCAGCGGCTTGGCCTCCGCGGCGAGGCGCCGCACGGTCGCGTAGGAGACGGTGAGGCCGGCCTGGGCGGCCGCGGCGGCCGCCCGCAGCGCCAGGACAGGGTCCTGGGCCGGGCGGGCGCCCTGGGCGAGGACGGCCTCGCCGTCCTGCTCCACCACGCCCTCGGCGAGCGGCCGGCGCTCGACCGCGCCCTTGGCGACGGCCCCGGCGCCCCGGCCGACCCCGCTGAACGGGAAGGCGATCCGGGAGATCCGCCGGCCGCGGCCGCTGCGGGCGGCCAGCACCCGGTCGACCGCGCGCCAGGTGACGTCGGAGGCGTAGGTGATGGTGCGGGCGGCCTCGTAGACCTGGCGGAGCAGGGTGTCGGCGTCGAGGACGCCGAGCCGGGCGGCGACCTGGTCCTGGTCCTGGAGGCTCAGCCGCTCGGTGGCCCGGCCGGTGGTGAGGTGCAGGGCGTCGCGGACGTCGGCGAGGCGGGCGGCGGCGGACTCCAGGCCGTCGCGGGGGGCGTCGGCCAGCCAGGTCGCGGCGATGGCGTTGAGGGTGACCACGTCGCGCAGGCCGCCGCGGGCCTCCTTGAGGTCGGGTTCCAGCAGGAAGGACAGCTCGCCGTGGCGCTCGGCGCGTTCGGCGGCCATCTGCTGGAGCTCGGGCAGCCGTCGGGCGGCGCCGGCCCGCCAGTCGGCGAGCAGGGCGGAGCGCAGGGCGGCGGTGAGGGCCGGGTCGCCGGCGATGTGCCGGGCGTCGAGCAGGCCGAGCTGGGCCTTGAGGTCGTCGGCGGCGACGGTGCGGGCCTCCTCCAGGGTGCGCACCGAGTGGTCGAGTGCGGCGCCGGAGTCCCAGACCGGGTACCAGATCCGCTCCGGCAGGGCCGCGTCGATCGGGCCCTCGTGGAGCAGCAGCACGTCGAGGTCGCTGCGCGGCGAGAGTTCGCCCCGGCCGTAGCCGCCGACCGCGACCAGCGCGGTGCCGGCGGGGGCGCCGGCCTCCCGGTACAGCCCGGTCAGCCAGCCGTCGGTCAGCCGGGCGAGGGCCGCGCGTCTGGCCGCGCCGCCGAGTCCGGGCGCGGCGAGCAGCCGGGCCCGGGCGGCGCCGTGGTCGTCCGGGCGGGCCGGGTCGGAGGGGTGGGCTTCGGTCGTCGTCACGTCGGATCCCCATCCGTGGAGCGGTCGGTGCCGGATACGCCTCCGGCGGACCTGCCGTGGGCAGGTCCGCCAGGAGCGTTCGGAACAGGTGCTGTGCTCTGCGGTGCCGATGCTAGAGCGCGTCGGGCCCGCGCTCGCCGGTGCGGACCCGCACCGCCGTGTCGACCGGGACGGCCCAGACCTTGCCGTCGCCGATCTTGCCGGTCCGGGCGGCCTTGACCACGACGTCGATCAGCTGCTCGGCGTCGTCGTCCTCGACCAGGATCTCGATGCGGACCTTGGGCACCAGGTCGACGGTGTACTCGGCGCCGCGGTAGACCTCGGTGTGGCCGCGCTGCCGGCCGTAGCCGCTCGCCTCGGTGACGGTGAGGCCGTGGACGCCGAAGGCCTGCAGGGCCTCCTTCACGTCGTCCAGGCGGTGCGGCTTGATGACTGCGGTGATGAGCTTCATCAGGCGTCGACCTCGGCCTTCTCGGCGGGCGTGGCGGTGGTGGTGGCGGAGACGGCCCGGGCGAGGCTGGCACCGACCGCGGTGAAGTCGTAGGCGGACTCGGCGTGCTCGGCCTGGTCGATGCCGGCGACCTCGACGTCCTCCGAGACCCGGAAGCCCATCGTCTTGTGGATCGCGAATCCGAGGATGTACGTGACCACGAAGGAGTACACCGCGACCGCGACGACGCCGAGCGCCTGCTTGCCGAGCTGGTCGAAGCCGCCGCCGTAGAACAGGCCCGAGGCGGTCTGGCCGACGTGGCCGGTGGCGAAGAGGCCGATCAGCAGGGAGCCGATGACGCCGCCGACCAGGTGCACACCGACCACGTCGAGCGAGTCGTCGAAGCCGAACTTGTACTTGAGGCTGATCGCCGCGGCGCAGGCGACGCCGGCGATGACGCCGATGGCGATCGCGCCGAGCGGGGAGACCGAGCCACAGGCCGGGGTGATGGCGACCAGGCCAGCGACGGCGCCGGAGGCCGCGCCGAGGGTGGTGAAGGCGCCGTGCCGGATCTTCTCGTAGGCGAGCCAGCCGAGGCAGGCGGCGGCGGTGGCGACCTGGGTGTTCATGAACGCCATGCCGGCCACGCCGTTGGCGGCCAGCGCCGAGCCGGCGTTGAAGCCGAACCAGCCGAACCAGAGCAGGCCGGAGCCGAGCATCACCAGCGGGAGGCTGTGCGGACGCATCGGGTCCTTCTTGAAGCCGATCCGCTTGCCCAGCACGAGGGCGAGCGCGAGGCCCGCGACACCGGCGTTGATGTGGACGGCGGTGCCGCCCGCGAAGTCGATCACGCCCTGGCGGTCGCCGAGCCAGCCGCCGTTGCCCTTGTCGAAGAAGAACACCCAGTGCGCGACCGGGAAGTAGACGACGGTCACCCAGAGCGCCACGAACAGCGACCAGGCGGCGAACTTGGCGCGGTCCGCGATGGCACCGCTGATCAGGGCCGGGGTGATGATGGCGAACATCAGCTGGAAGGCGGCGAACCCGGTGACCGGGATCGTGCCGCTGAGGTCGTTCAGCCCGATGCCGCGGAAGCCCAGGTAGTCCAGGTTGCCGATCAGGCCGGCGCCGGCGTCCGGACCGAAGGCCAGGCTGTAGCCGTAGAGGACCCAGATGACGCTGACGATGCCGAGCGTGATGAAGCTCATCACCAGCATGTTGAGGGTGCTCTTGACCCTGACCATGCCTCCGTAGAAGAAGGCCAGACCCGGGGTCATCAACATGACCAGGGCCGCACAGATGAACACAAAGGCGGTATCGCCCGCGCTGAAGCCGTCCGGCATCGGCGTCTCCTCGTGAATGGAAGCCGCTCCACACCCGGGATCCCTGTCCCGTGCCACCCGGGGTGTCGGCGATGAGAAGGAGAGTGCCGAAGGCTGATTTCGGCCGATGCGGCTCGGTGTTTCGCGGTGGTGACGCCGCTGACGGACGCGTTACGAGCGCGTGAACCGCGGCCGTGCCATGACAGATCTTGCGATACCGTACCGCCGCGCAGCACAGGCGGTAGGGGGTGGATCACCGACCGTGGGGGCACCGCGGGTGCGGGGCCGGGGGAGCCCGTTGGACGCGGTGCCGCGGCTGCCCCCACGGTCGGGGTCTGGGCCGGAGATGGCCGGAAGCGGTCGTCAGACCGCCGAGGCGAACTCCGGGATGTCCTGCACGACGCGCTCGGCCAGCCGGGAGACCTCCGGCACGCCCTTGAACTGCCGGTTGGCCGCCTCGGAGGTCTTGCGGACGCGGGTGTTGAGGCGCTCCGAGCGGACCTTGGTGGCGATGTCGACGGCCTGCTCGGCCATCACGGCGGCCTGCTCCGGCTCGTTCTGCAGCAGGTGGACGCTGGCCATGCCGATCAGGTTGAAGGCGTAGCTGCGGACGTGGTCGCCGTCCTGCCGGAAGAGGTCGACCGCGCGCTCCATCACCGGCGCCGACATCGACGCGTACAGCTGGCTGCGGCTGGAGTGGTAGGCGAGGTCGCGGTAGGAGTGGGCGTTCTCGGCGTTGAGCTCGGCCTCCGAGAAGAACTTCAGCCAGTCCTGGTCGCCGTCGCCCGTGCGGCAGTCGCTGAAGGTGTCCTCGGCCAGCCGCGCCGCGCGGGCGCACCGGTTGACCTCGCCGATGGTGGCGTACGCACGGGCCTCCATCGCGTACAGCAGGGCCTGCTGGCGGGGGGTGGCGGTGTCGCGGCTGCCGTACTGGGCGAGGTGGATCAGTTCCAGGGCGTCCTCTCCGCGGTTGAGGTGGATCATCTGACGGCTCATGTCGGTGAGGATCAGCGCGCCGAAGGGGCGGTCGCCGGCCTCCTTGGCGGCGTGCAGCGCCAGGACGTAGTACTTCTGCGCGCTGGGGTGCATGCCGACGTCGTAGGACATCCATCCGGCGAGGTGGGCGAGCTCGGCGGTCAGGCGGAACAGTCGTCTGGTGGTGGGCTCCGGATAGGACTCCTGGAGCAGGTCGGTGACCTCGTGGAGCTGGCCGACGACGGCCTTGCGGCGCAGGCCGCCGCCGTTCTGCGCGTCCCACTGGCGGAACATGACGGTGGTCTGCTCCAGGAGCTGGAGCTCCGGCTCGGAGAGCCGGCCGCTGAAGGCCTCGCCGCCGTTGGCGGCGGTGAGGATCGGGGTGGGGGCGCCGGACGGGCCGGGGGTGAGCCAGCGCTGCATGGGCTCGATGAGCGCGGCGCCGGCGGTCAGGGCGAGGGAGGTGCCGAGGAAGCCGCGGCGGTTGAGCATCAGGTCGCTGCGCGAGTACTCGCTGATCAGCTGGACGGTCTGGTCGCCGCTCCACGGCAGGTCGACGCCGCCGCCGACGGTGGAGACCGGGACGGCGGTGCGCAGGCCGAGGTCCTCGATCGAGACGACCGAGCCGAACCGCTCCGAGAAGAGCTCCGACATGATCTTGGGGATCGGCTCGCGGGGTTGCTCGCCGTCGAGCCATCGGCGCACCCGGGAGGTGTCGGTGCTGACGTGGTGCGCGCCGATCTGGCGTGCCCGGCGGTTGACCTGCCGGGCGAGCTCGCCCTTCGACCAGCCGCTGCGGGCGAACCACGACGTCAGCTTCTCGTTCGGTTGCTTGTCTCCCATGGGAACGCCCCATCCCGCCCGGCCCCGCCGCCGCGGGGCCCGCTCGTGGTGCCCGACGGTCTTCGGGCTCTTGCTCGACGTGCCGTGCCTGCTCGGCCCGCCCGGACCCTCGTACTGTGATCGGTCCGCTGCGTTCCGTGTGCCGAACGTAACGTCATTTCCGCCATCCGGGGGAGCTTCGCCGGGGAAACGCCACCTTTCGCCACCCCTGCGAGTGAACAAACGGCGCTCCGGGCGCGCTTCACTGGTAGTCAGATCGGCTTGACCCCGGCACATGCCAGGACGGCGCGGCCTCCGGCCCCGCGGACGGATCAACTGCCTTCGATGCTACCGGCATTGACGGCTCAGCAGATGACGGAGGCAGCTGTGCAGGAACGACGATCCGGCATTCGGCCCTCCGGTGCAAGGCAGCTCCTGGCGCGGGCCGCTCGGATCGGTGCGCGCGGCCCGGCGCGCGCCGTCGGCGCGCCACCAGCTCCGCGCCCGCCCGCGGACGGTGTGTCACAGTCCCGTAACCACCGGCCGTCGGAACCTGTTGGGGGAGGCATGGAGAACCTGTTCGGCGAGCTCCGGCTCCGGCATCTGCGGCTGGCTCCGCGGGGCACCCGGCGGCACCACCGTGCCACCGCCCTGCAGGCGGCCGCCGAGTACACCTCCCGGCTGGGCTGGACGGTCGCCGCGGGCACCGCGGCCGCCGGCCGCACCCCCGCAGCCTGCCCGTGCGCGGCCGTCCACTGCGCCGCGCCCGGCCTGCACGCCGCCGACGCGCCGGTGGCGGCGGCCGGCACCCCGCTGCACGAGCTGCGCCGGCTGTGGTCCGCCGACGCCCCCGTCCTGCTGCCCGCCGGGCTGCACTTCGACGTCCTCGACGTACCGGCCCAGCCCGGGCTGCAGGCCCTCGTCCGGCTGGAGCGGATGGGCACCCAGGTCGGCCCGGTGCTCGCCGCGCCGACCGGCCGGCTGCTGTTCTTCGTCGCCCCGGGCACCGCCCGCCGACTGCCCGAACTGCTGTACCGGATGGGCTGGGACGACGCCTCGCTCGACCTGGTCTGCCACGGCGCGGGGTCGTACGTGGCGGCGCCGCCGACCGTCCTCGGCGGGCTCGGCCCGGCGCGCTGGCTGCGCCGCCCGACCCGGGAGAGCGCGGCCTGTCCGCCCGAGGCCCGGCTGCTGCTCGGCACCCTGGCGTACGCCTGCCACCGCGGCCGCGCCCGCAGCACCGAGCCGGCCTGGCTGGCCTGCTGACCCGGCCGTCCCCCGCGCAGATGCGAGCGGGCCGCCTCCCGGTCGGGAGG
>NZ_JBHWBW010000322.1:0-9089 GCF_042735675.1 Kitasatospora sp. NPDC059571 | reverse complement strand
CCGTGCCGATCGACCAGCCCCGCCCGGGCCGGGAACAGCAGGACGCTGACGGTGGAGAACACCGCCATCACGCCCCGGCACCGCACGGGCGGCGGCCGCCGCAGCCCCGCCCCATCCCGCCTGACAGGACGGCCCCGTGGCCTCTCCCTCCGCCCTGGCCGAGGCGCCCGCACCGGTCCGCCGGTCCGGGAGCCGCCGCAACACCGAGCTGGTGCTCGTGGTCGCGGCGGTGCTGATCGCCGTCCTCGGCTACATCGAGGTCGGTACCGCGATCGACGGCCGCCCGCCCCCGGACGCCGCCGAGTACGGTGCCGCGCTGGGCGTGCTCGCGCTGCTCGCCCACCTCGCCGTCCGCCGCCGGGCCCGCTGGGCCGACCCGCTGCTGCTGCCGATCGCCGTCCTGCTCAACGGCATCGGTCTGGTCGTCATCTACCGCCTGGACCGGGCCACCCCGCACGGCGGCGCGGCCCCCACCCAGCTGCTCTGGTCCACCATCGGCGTCGGCCTGTTCCTCGCCGTCGTCCTGCTGCTCAAGGACCACCGCAGGCTCCAGCGCTACGCCTACATCTGCGCCCTGGCCGCCCTCGTCCTGCTGGTCGTGCCGATCCTCTTCCCGCCGGTGTACGGCTCGCGGATCTGGATCACCATCGGCGGGTTCTCCATCCAGCCCGGCGAGTTCGCCAAGGTCCTGCTGGCGGTGTTCTTCGCCGCCTACCTCGCGGTGCACCGGGACGCGCTCGCCCTGACCGGCCGCCGGATCTGGCGGTTCCAGCTGCCGCGCGGGCGGGTGCTCGGACCGGTGCTGCTGATCTGGGCGGCGTTCGTCGGCGTCCTCGTGCTGGAGACCGACCTCGGCACCTCGCTGCTCTTCTTCGGGCTGTTCGTGGTCATGCTCTACGTGGCCACCGCACGCAGCGGCTGGATCGCCATCGGGCTGTTCCTCGCCGCGCTCGGGGCGGCCGGCGTCGGCTGGCTGTCGCCGCACGTCCACAGCCGGGTCACCGACTGGCTGGACCCGCTCGGCTCGATCGCCCGCGGCCAGGGCCCCAACCAGATCGCGCAGTCGCTCTTCGCCTTCGCCTGGGGCGGACTGCTCGGCACCGGCCTCGGCCTCGGCCACTCGATCCTGATCGGGTTCGCCGCCAAGTCCGACTTCATCCTGGCCACCATCGGCGAGGAGCTCGGCCTGGTCGGCCTGGTCGCCGTGCTGCTGCTCTACGCGCTGCTGATCTCCCGCGGCTTCGCCACCGGGATCGCGCTGCGCGACCCGTTCGGCCGACTGCTCGCGATCGGGCTCGCCGCGATCGTCGGCCTCCAGGTGTTCGTGGTCGCCGGCGGCGTGCTCGCGCTCATCCCGCTGACCGGGATGACCCTGCCCTTCATCGCCCAGGGCGGCTCCTCGGTGGTCACCAACTGGATCATCGTGGCGCTGCTGGTGCGGATGAGCGACACCGCCCGCCGGCCCCGCCCGGAGGACGGCGGATGAACCGGCACCCCGGGGGCGACGCCCCGCAGTCCCGCCCCGGCATCTCCACCACCGGCCGCCGGGCCGGCACCTTCTGCCTGCTGCTCATCGTCGCGCTCGCCGCCCAGGCCACCAAGGTGCAGGTCTTCGACGCCGACCGGCTCGACCACAACGCGGCCAACCAGCGGCTCACCGTGGAGCGCTACAGCCGGCCGCGCGGCAACATCCTGGTCGCCGGCGAACCGGTCACCGGCTCCACCGCCACCGGCGGCCGCTACGACTACAAGCGCACCTACACCGACGGCCCCGGCTACGCCGCCGTCACCGGGTACTCCTCGCAGATCTACGGCAACAGCCAGCTGGAGGGCGTCTACGACGACCTGCTCACCGGCACCGACAGCCGGCTCTCCGGCTGGGCCGTGTGGGACGCGCTCTCCCGCCGGCAGAACCCCGGCGGCGACGTGTACACCACGCTCGACAAGGACGCCCAGGCCGCCGCCGTCCGCGGCCTCGGCAGCCAGAAGGGCGCGGTCGCCGCCATCGAGCCCGCTACCGGCCGGATCCTCGCGCTGGCCAGCACCCCCTCGTACGACCCCGGCTCGTTCGCCGGCTCCTCGGCCGCCGACCGGGCCGCCTGGGACCACCTGAAGGCCGACGCCGACCAGCCGATGCTGAACCGCGCGCTGCGCCAGATCTACCCGCCCGGCTCCACCTTCAAGGTGGTCACCGCGGCCGCCGCGCTGTCCAGCCGCGTCGTCACCGACCCGAACGCACCGGTCGGCGCACCCGCCCCGTACGTGCTGCCCGGCACCAGGACCACCCTGGTCAACGACACCGCCGCCTGCGACCGGCCCGACGTGACCCTCGACGAGGCCATGGTCGCCTCCTGCAACAGCGTCATGGGCTACCTGGGCGTCAGGACCGGGCTGCAGAACCTCACCGCGATGGCCGAGAGCTTCGGCTTCAACGACGCCCGCCTCGACACCCCGGTGCGCGCCGCCCGCTCCAACTTCGACACCGCGATGAACCCCTCGCAGGTCGCGCTCTCCGCCATCGGCCAGTTCGACACCGCCGCCACCCCGCTGGTGATGGCCATGGTCGCCGCCGGCGTCGCCGACAACGGCACGGTGATGCGTCCACAGCTTGTGGACAAGCTCACCCGGAGCGACGGCACCGCCGTCCAGCTGATGCACCCGCAGGTCTACAGGCGCGCCATGAACGCCGCGGTCGCCGCGCAGGTCCAGCAGCTCATGGTCGACGTCGTGGAGAACGGCACCGGCGGCCGGGCCGCGATCGACGGCGCCACCGTCGGCGGCAAGACCGGCACCGCCCAGCACGGCGTCGACAACAGCGGCACCCCGTACGCCTGGTTCATCTCCTGGGCCCGCCCCGCGGGCTCGCACGCCGTCCCGCCGGTCGCCGTCGCCGTGGTCATCGCGGACAGCAGCGCCACCGACGTCACCGGCGGGAGCCTGGCCGCACCCATCGCCCGGTCCGTCATGCAGGCCGTGCTCGACCGTGGCTGAGCCGCCCGACCGGGCCCGCCGGCCCGCGCCGTGCCGGAGCCGGACGCGCCGCGCGGTCACCGGGACAGCGCGACCCCCAGCCCATACGCTCTCTGCCATGGTGAGTCCTCGGACGCCGGACCTCCCGAAACCGGAGCGCTTCGCCCTGCCCGGCGCCACCCGCGGCGGCACTGCCGACGGGCTCCCCGGACGGCGGGCCGGCGGCCGGTCGGCCGCCCGGCTGGCCGCGCACCGCGGGATGCAGGCGCTCGGCTGCGCCGTCGCCGCCGCCTGGGCGGCCGCCTTCCCGCTCTTCTCCGACCTGCCCTACCAGGCCCTGTGGGGCCGCCTCGCCGCCCCCGCGTACGCGCTGGCCGGACTGCTGTGCGCCGTCCTGCCGCGCCGTGCGGCGCCCCGCGCGGCCGCGGCGGTGGCGCTGACCGGGGCGGTGCTGCTGCCGCTGGTGCTGCTCGCCGTGCACAGCCGGTACCAGTCCGAGGTGATGGTGGTCGAGCGCTCCGCGCACCTGCTGCTGACCACCGGAGCCCCCTACCTGCCGTACCCCGCGGTGCCGGCCGACTACGACCCCTACCTGCCCGCGATGGTGCTCTTCGGCCTGCCAAGGGCCGTGCTCGGCACCGGCAGCGCCGCGGCCAGGCTGCTCGGCGACGCCCGGATCTGGTTCGCGCTGGCCTTCCTCGGCTGCATG
Organism: Kitasatospora sp. NPDC059571; assembly: GCF_042735675.1. Taxonomy (NCBI): domain Bacteria; kingdom Bacillati; phylum Actinomycetota; class Actinomycetes; order Kitasatosporales; family Streptomycetaceae; genus Kitasatospora; species Kitasatospora sp. NPDC059571. The sequence continues at coordinate 5,410 of NZ_JBHWBW010000322.1, read as the reverse complement.
CTCGGCACCTGGCGGCTGCTGCGGCCCGGACGGGAGCGGGCACCGCTGCTGCCGCTCGCCGTGCTCACCGCCTCGCCGCTGATCGCGCTGGCCCTGTCGGTCGGCGGCGTGGACCTGCCGCTGATCGGGGTCTGCTGCCTGGCGATGGCGCTCACCGCCAGGGAGCGCACCCTCGCCGCCGGCCTGGTGCTCGCCCTCGCCTGCAGCCTCAAGTGGACGGCATGGCCCGCGCTGCCGGTCGCCGTCCTGCTGGCCTGGCGGCTGTACGGGCGGCGGACCGCCGCCCGGATCGGGGGCACCGCCCTGGCGGCGGCCGGCGCCGTGGTGCTGCCCTTCGTGCTCACCGCGGGGCGGCAGATGCGCGAACAGGTGGTCCGCTTCCCGCTGGGCCTCGCCGCCGTCCGGACCCCGGCCGGCAGCCCGCTGCCCGGCAAGGTGCTGGCCGACCTCGGCCCGACGGGCCACACGCTCTCGCTGGCCCTGCTCTGCCTGGGCGGGCTGGTGGTCGCGGTGTGGCTGGCCGCGTACCCGCCGGCCTCCGCGGTGGCCGCCTGCGACCTGCTCGCGGCCGGGCTGACGGTGGCGTTCGTGCTGGCCCCGGCCGGGCGCTTCGGCTACCTGGCACTGCCGACCGTGCTCGCGCTGTGGCCGCGACTGGCCGCCGGAAGCCTCGGGCGGCGGCCGCCCCGGGCCACCGCCCGCCCCGTGCCCGGCCTCGTCCAGGTGTGACCCCGGGTGTCCGCCCCGCCACGGATGGGCGACGATGATCCCGGACGGGCGGCAGCAGGGGAGTGGTGCACGATGGCGGGCTGGCGGCGACGTATCGCGGGGCGGCGGAGGTTCCTCGGCCTGGCCGCGCTGGGCGCGGCGGGGCTGGCGGCCTGCGACTCCGGCGCCCCCTCCGGGCAGCGGCCGGTGCCCGCCGGATCGCCGCAGGCCTCCACCGCGGCCCGTCCGGCCCCGTCCGTCACCCAGGTCGAGAACGCGCGCCCCGGCAACGCCGACTGGGCGGTCACCAGGGCCGGCGCCCCGGACGCCATCGAGGGCTTCGCCGACCGGGTCAGCGTGCTGCCCGGCGAGAGCTTCGGCCTGTACGTCTCCACCACCGCGCCGGCGTTCCGGATCCGCGCCTACCGGATGGGCTGGTACGGCGGTGCCCGCGCCCGCCTCGTCTGGCAGTCCGGCGCGCTGCCCGGCACCCGGCAGAACGGCGCGAGCGTCGAGGCGGCCACCCGGATGGTGCGCACCGGCTGGCGGCGCACCACCACCGTCGCCACCGCCGGCTGGCCGGAGGGCTGCTACCTGCTCCGGCTCGACGCCGAGGACGGCTCCGGCCAGCGGTTCGTCCCGGTGACCGTCCGTTCGGCGGCCACCGCCGGACGCACCGTCGTGGTGAACGCCGTGACGACCTGGCAGGCCTACAACGACTGGGCCGGCTACAACCTCTACAACGGCCCCAGCGGCGGCCTGCCGACCCGCTCGCTCCAGGTCACCTTCGACCGCCCGTACAAGTACGACGACGGCGCCGGGCTGTTCCTGGTCTACGAGGCACCGCTGATCGCGCTGGCCGAGCGGCTCGGCCTGCCGCTGGCGTACACCACCACCGTCGACCTCGCCCGGGACGCCGCGCTGCTGCACGGCGCGACCGCGGTGCTCTCGCTCGGCCACGACGAGTACTGGTCGCCCGAGCAGCGCAGCCACGTCGCGGCCGCCCGCGACGCCGGCACCAACCTGGCCGTGCTGGGCGCCAACTGCTGCTTCCGCCGGGTCCGCTACGAGCCGTCCGAGCTCGGCCCGGACCGGGTGGTGGTCTGCTACAAGGGCGCCTGGAAGCAGGACCCGGGCTACCGCGAGGGCAAGCCGCCCACCACCGACTTCCGCGACTCGCCCGGTGCCGACCCGGAGAGCTCACTGCTCGGAGTGATCTACGACGGCTACCCGGTGGACGCCCCGTACGTGGTCACCTCGCCGGGCCACTGGCTGTTCGCCGGCACCGGGGTGAAGGCCGGCGACTCCTTCCCGCACCTGGTCGGCGTCGAGTACGACCGGGTGAACACCGGCTTCCCCACCCCGCGGCCGATCGAGATCGTCGCGCACTCGCCGGTGGTCTGCGAGAGCCGCCACAGCTACGCCGACACCGCGTACTACACGGTGCCGAGCGGGGCCGGGGTGTTCGCCAGCGGCACCATGCGCTGGGTGGAGGCCCTCGACGCCAACGGGATCGGCGGCACCCGCGCCGACCACGGCATGGACGCGCACGCCGGCGACCTGGTCCGCCGGGTCACCGAGAACCTGCTCACCGCCTTCGCCGCCGGGCCGGCCGGGCACGCGCACCCGGCCGCCGACAACGTCGCCGCCGTCTACGGCCGGGGCTGAGCGAAGGTCAGTTGCCGATCCGCAGGAGCTTGGCCGCGGCGGGCCCGGCGGTGGAGGCGCCGTGGTCGCCGTTCTCCACCTCGGCGGCCACCGCGAGGTCGCCCCGGTAGCTGGTGAACCAGGCGTGCGTGCCCTGGCCGTCGACCTCGGCGGTGCCGGTCTTGGCGCCGACGCCGCTGATCCCGCGCATCGGCGCCGCGGCGGTGCCGTCGGTGGCGGTCAGCACCATCATCGAGCGCAGGGCCGTCAGCACCGACGGGGACAGCTTCCGCTGGGCGGTGGCCAGACCGTCCGTCGCGCCGGCCACCAGGACCGGCTGGTGGAAGGTGCCGTTCTGGACGGTCGCGGCGACCGACGCCATGGCGAGCGAGTTGGTGCGGATCGCGCCCTGGCCGATGAACTCCGGCAGCTCGGCGTTGATGTTGGAGACCGTCGGGATGTCGGTGTCGAAGTTGGTCGACCCGGTGTGCCACTCCAGGCCGAGCCCGAACACCTCCTTGGCGATCCGCGGCAGCGAGTCCGGCTGGAGCTTGTCGTGCCCGGTGTTGATGAAGGCGGTGTTGCAGGACTCGGCGAAGTCCTGCTTGAAGACCCAGTCGGGGTGCGCCTCGGTGAAGTCGTTCACGACCTTCTGGCCGCCCGCGGTGGTGCTCGCCGGGCAGGCGATCGGGGTGTTCGGGGTGACGCCGGCCTCCAGCAGGGCCGCCGCGGTGACCACCTTCATGGTGGAGCCCGGGGCGGTGGTGCCGGTGAAGGCGCGGTTCCCGCCGACCGGGCTGTTCGCCACGGCCAGGATGTTGCCGGTGGACGGCTCGACGGCGACCACCGAGGCGGCCCGCTTGCCGCCGTTGGACTGCTCCTTCACCGCGTCCTCCGCGGCCTGCTGGAGCGCCGCGTCGATGGTCAGCTTCACCGCCGGGCCGGGCTTCGCCTCGGTGATGGTGAACAGCCGCTTCGGGGTGCCGGACTGGTCGGCGTTGGCCAGCACCACGGCCCGGCCGGCGTCGGCCGGGTCGGTGTCGGCGCTCGGCTTGAAGCCCGACACGATCGGGACCAGCGACGGGAAGGAGGCGAGCGGCTTGCCGTGGCGGTCGGTGATCCCGGACGGGGGCGCCGAGAACGGCCGGACGGCGAGCGTCTTCGCCGTGGTCAGCTCCGGGTGGATCACCGACGGCGCCCACTGCACCACGGCCTTGCCGTTGCTCATCTTCACCACGCCGAGCGAGCCGGTGTACGTCCAGGGCGCGCCGCCGGCGAACTCCAGCTTCGCCGTGAAGGTCAGCGGCACCGGCCGGCCGGGCGAGGACGGGGCCGCGGCGGGAGCGGTCGCGGGGGCACTGGCACCCCCGGCGGACGGCGTCAGGGTGATGGCGCTCGGTTTGACCTTCTCCCGGAAGGCGGCCAGCTGTGCGTTGGCCTCGAACGGCTGGTCGGTCAGGGCGCCGGCCGCCTCCAGGTCGCCCTTGGCCCAGGCGTCCAGGAAGGCCTTCTCGGCGTCCGCCGCCTGCTGCGCGGTCGGCGGCTGGTCGATGACCTTCGGCGGGTCCGAGTGCTTGGCGGTCGAACCCCCCGTCAGCGCCGACGCGAGGTTGTACGCGCCGTAACCGCCGACCGCCACCATGCCGGCGACCACGGTCGCGATGCCTATCCGGATGCCCTTGTGCATGTGTTCCCCCGAGTGAAGCGGACCTTGTGCCTCCACCGTTAGCACAGGAAGTCTGTGCACTCACGACACATCCGCCAGTTGTGACACACCCGCGACACGGCCCCTCCCCACCCCGTCGAGGTGTGACTCTGCGTCAGATCGCCTCCGCGGGAATCGGATCGGACCGCCACCGGAGGCCCGGAGGGGCCGTTCGGGCGACCTTCCGGGCCCCGCGCCGGTGGACCGTTCGGGTGGGAACTGTGGCGTGTCGGGAACGCCGCCACCGCGGCCCGGACCGCGCTGGCGACCCTGTCGGGAGCAGGGGCGCACCGCCCCGGCGTCATACGAGAGGATCGGTGTATTCGTAGTGCTCAGGTCAACGACGGCGGCCCTGGCCGCGACCCTGGTGGCGAGTATCGGACTGGTGGCCATGACCCCGGCCGTCCCCGCCTCTGCCGCCACCCGCCAGCGCACCCTGTGCATCGAGCCCCCGCGCGAGGGCTTCGGCGGCGCGGTGAAGGACGGGAGCGAGGACGACCCCACGCTGGAGCAGTCGGCCCGCCAGGAGCGCAACCTCACCGACGCCCTCAAGGAGCGCGAGGGGCTCTACACGCCGTTGGAGGTGCCCGGGCGCCCGAACGAGCTGCACGCGGACGTGGCGAACGGGAGCGTGACCATCCCCGTCCACGTCCACGTCCTCTTCGACCCCGAGCGGCCGGAGACGCGGCTGACCGAGGCTCAGATCGCCTCCCAGCTGACCGAGCTGAACCGCGCCTTCAGCGGGGACGCGCAGAGCTCCGACACCCCGTTCCGGTTCAACCTGGCCGACACCGACTACACCGCCAACGACTTCCAGCTCGTCGTCGACACCCCGCGGTTCGACACCGTGAAGAAGACGCTCAACAAGGGCGGCCTCAACGAGCTCAACCTGTACGTCGCCAACCCGAGCACCCCGACCGGCCTCGAACTCCTCGGCCAGGCGTCCTTCCCCGGCGGCGTGGCCGAGAAGGACTTCGCCCTGATCGGGTGGGACACCATCCCGGGCGCCCGCGGCGGCCAGATGGAGGGCAAGACCGCCGACCACGAGGTCGGCCACTGGCTCAACCTGCTGCACACCTTCGAGAACGGCTGCGGCTTCCCCGGCGACTACGTCTCCGACACCCCGCCCGAGGCCTACGCGGCCTCCGGCTGCCCGGACATCGCCGTCCCCGGCCCGTACAACCCGTTCCACAACTACATGGACTACACGGACGACCCCTGCATGTTCCAGTTCACCCCGGAGCAGATCCAGCGGATGGCCGACTCCTGGGTGGCCTTCCGGATGCCCGTCCCGGCGGGCCGCTCGGTGCAGCCGCCCGGCGAGACCATCACCGTCCGCTGACCCGTCCC
>NZ_JBHWBW010000321.1:0-9127 GCF_042735675.1 Kitasatospora sp. NPDC059571 | reverse complement strand
CCCGACGGCCGCGCCTGCGGATCGCCCGCCAGGGCCAGCGCCCGGGCGAGGCGGCCGGTCGGCTCGGCGCGTGCCACCGCGGGCAGCAGCGCCCCGGCGGCCGGGGGCTCGGGAACCGTCACCGGACCGGCCCGCGGGCCGGACCGAAATTGTCATGATCGATCAGGGTGGATTCATGTGCGGCCACGGCGGAAACTATTTTTCCGATCGACCCGTCGGAATGCGACATACCCCTCCCTCGGCGGCAGCTGAATACCGCCCGAATATGTCCGTCGGTGGCGGCTGTCGATATCCAACCGCCGTCGACTCTCCGCAGTCAAGTCACCCCGGTGCGTTATCGGCCGGGCAGAAGAAGAGAATTGCTGCGGAGAAATCCCGCAAGCGTTACCCAACCGTCACGCCCGCACGCCTCAGCGGCGGGCCACGTAGTAGACGTTGAGGATGTCGCCCTCGACGCGCTGCGTGTCGACCCGGCCGAACCCGGCCTCGGCGAGCATCCGCCGGGCGGTCTCCTCGCCCCAGACCGTCCCCAGACCCTCACCGCCCTCACTGAGGGAGACGCTCATGCAGTAGAACGTCGAGAAGGTGTAGAGCGCAGGACCCAGCGGATGGTCGATGTTCTCCTCCAGCCGGCTGGAGGCGGCGATGTCGCCCATCAGGAACACCCCGTCCTCCTTCAGCGCGCCGGCGATCGCGGCGAGGGTCTCCGTCGGCCGGGCGAGGTCGTGGATGACGTCGAAGGCCGTCACCAGGTCGTACGCACCGGTCAGTTCGGCGCAGTCACCGAGCTGGAAGTCCGCGTTGGACAGGCCCAGCTCCGCCGCCTCGGCCCGGGCGGCCGCAAGGCCCTCCTCGGACATGTCGAGCCCGCGGAAGCGGCTCGCGGGGAACGCCCCGGCCAGCACATTGACCGCATGGCCCTGGCCGCAGCCGATGTCCAGCGCGTCGATGCCCGCGCGGAGCCGCTCGGGCAGCTCCGGCACCAGCGGGACGATCCCGTTCACCAGCGCCAGGTCGTAGACCTCGCCCGACTCCTCCGCCTGGAGGGCCTGGAACCTCGGGTACGCCGAGTACGGCACCCCGCGCCCGGTGCGGAAGGCCTCCAGGACCTGCTGCTCGACCTCACCCATCATGCCCAGGTCCTGCGCGATCCGGGCGAGGTTGTCCGGCCCGGCGGCCCGGGTCAGCGAGGCCGCGTGCTCGGGCGGCAGCGCGTACGTGCGCCGCTGCGGCTCGTACTCGACGATCTGGCCGACCACCATCGCGCCCAGCCACTCGCGAACGTAGCGCTCGTTCAGCCCGGCCGCCCGCGCGATCTCCTCGCTGGTGGCCGGTGCCAGCCCGGCCATCGTGTCGAACAGGCCGCTCTCGTGCCCCAGACCCACCATCAGGCCCAGGCAGGCGTCGTTCACCATCTGGACCATGCGGCCGGCGAAGGCCTCCTGCCTGGCAGCGTCCAACTCCGTGACGGACATCGCTCCTCCTCGCCACCGGGCCGGGGCAGGGCGGGCACACGGCCGGGCCGCGCTCGCGGCCGACCGGTCGATGCGACTGCGACGGAACACTCCTCACCGCCAGGCTACGCCGCCCGGGCCCGGGCGGCCGGGCGGGGACCCGGCGCCCCCTGATCCCCGGCGGACCCGAAGCGGCCGGGGCGACCGCCTGCGCAGGCGGCGCCGTGCGCACCGGAACGGCAGCGGCGCCCCTGACCGGCTGACGCAGGAACAACTCGGCCCGGGTCCGGAATAGTCCGTCGACGGAGCGCCGAGCGGTGTGATCAACTGTGCGGCAACCGGTCGGCGACGGCGGGGTCCGCCGGATGTCGTGAGACCCGGCCGCCGACCGTCACGTCACTCGTACTCGGGGAGGACCATGACCGCCGACGGCGGGACCGCGCAGGACACCGGCGCGGACGCGGCAGTGCCGCAGCAGGACGGCACGGCCGGAACCGCGGAGGCACCCGAGCGCTCCGCGGCCTTCGCCTCGTTCGTCCGGGGGCCGATCGACGACGACCCCGACGCGCGCCCGGGATGGAGCCGGCTGGCGGTTGCCTCGCTGGTACCGGGCGTCATCGGTTTCCTCTGGCCGGTGGGCGTGGTCCTGGCGGTCATTGCGCTGCTCCGCATCCGGAAGACGAAGCAGACCGCCGGATGGGCCGCCTGGACGGGCCTCGCCCTGTCCCTGATCTGGGCCGTCCTCGGCACGTCGCTGTTCTGGCAGGGCACGTCCGGTGAGGGCGGCGCCCGGACGGTCAGCGCGTCCGACCTCAAGCCGGGCGAGTGCTTCTCCGTGCAGGCGACCACGGGCGCGCTCACCGACGAGGTGACCGCCGTCCCGTGCGAACAGGCCCACAACGGAGAGGCGTTCGCCCGCACCGACCTCGACCGGGCAGCCGTCGCCACCGAGGACACCCTGACGGCCGCCGCCGAGCAGGCCTGCGCGGCGGCCGCCCCCGCCTACCTGCCGTCCGGCACCTCCGCACCGGCCGCCTTCCACCTCGCCCACGTGCCCCCGCGGGGCAACACCCTGCTGATCCGGACGCACCGCACGGTCGTCTGCACCTTCCTCGACGACACCGGGAGCTGGAAGGGCAGTCTCCACAGCGGCACCACCGTCGCCGCCTGACGGTCCCGCCCGAACGCCCGCGAGCGGGGCCCGGTGCGGGTGGTCCTGGCGGTGGGTCAGCCGTCCGTGCTGAGGACGGCGTCGGCGATCAGGCGGGCGACCGCGTCGGGCCGTTCCACCATCACCAGGTGCCCGCTGTCGGGCACCACCTCCAGGGTGATGGAGGGACAGGCCTCCACCGCGGTCCGCTCGGCGTCGGTCAGACCGATCTCGTCGCGGTCGCCGCGCACCACCCACGCCCGGGCACCTGAGTTGCACAGCCGCTGCACCAGTGAGCCGTAGCGGTCGAGATAGGCGAAGTACTCCGCGATGGCGCGGCGGCAGAACCCTGCGGAGTTCCGCTTCAGGTCGGCGATCAGGGCCGCCCGCCGGTGCTCCGGGATGCTGTCCGCCAGGACCTTCGGCGTCAGCCACAGCATCGCCGGCCACACCAGGGAGCCGAGCGCCGGTACCCGCGCGAGCGTGGTGGCGACCGCCAGGGCCTTGGACTCGTCCCCGCGCGAGAACGTCGGCGAGAGCAGCACCACCGGCCCCGGGAAGTGCCCGCCGCCCACCATCTCCAGCGCGATGTTGGCCCCGATGCTGTGCCCGACCACGGCCGTGCAGCCGTGCTCGGCCGCGAACGCGCCGGTGATCGCCGCGTAGTTCTCCATCGACACGTCCCGGGGCGCGACCGTCCCGGCATGGCCCGGAACGGTCGCCGCCACCAGCCGGATCGGCGCCCCGGCGAGCGCCGGGGAGGCCACCATGTCCTGGTAGAAGGCCGTACTGCACATCCCGCCGGGCAGGAGCAGAACGCGGTGCGGCGCATCGGCCGGCCCCGACTCGTGGACGTCCCAGGCATGGAACTGCGCCCTGCCGCTCACGCTTCGGCCCTCCGTCCGCTCGACCACCCGCAGTCTCCCGCGCCGGCGCACGCCGGCCGGCGATGCTGCGCCGAACGCGGCATGTCGGGGCCGAGGGCGGGGAGGGGAGAGGATCGGTACGATCCTCGCCGTGATCGACAGCAGGTGGGGGAGTCCGCGGACGCAGGTCCTGTACGACGAGTCGCGCGGCGATCTGCGCACGGCCGGACGGCCGCGGCCCGTCCGGGTGTACGAGTGGGAGCCGCTGCAGCCGGCGGCGGATCCTGCTCCGGTCGTTCTGGTCTCGCACGGGACGGGCGGCTCCGGGAGCGGAATGGCGTGGCTGGCCGGTCCACTGGCCGCCGCCGGATTCCGGGTGCTCGCCGTCGACCACCACGGCAACAACGTCGTCGACGGCTACGAGCCGGAGGGCTTCCTGTGCCCCTGGGAACGCCCCCGTGACCTGCTCCTCGCCCTTGATGTGCTCGGTGCGCCGGCCGGCGGACCGGAGCTCGGGCCGGTCGGCGCGGCCGGCTTCTCGGCCGGCGGCTACACCGCGGCCGCGCTGGCGGGTGCCCGGATCGACGAGGCCGTTGCGGGCGCCCTGCTCTCCGGCGCGGTGCCGCTGCCGGACATTCCGGAGTTCCCGGGCGTGCTGGAGGCGTTCCGGGCGAAGGTGCCCGCGGAGCGGCTGGAAGCCGCCATGGCCGGTGCGGGTGCGGATCTGGCCGACCCGCGGGTGCGGGCGGTCTTCCAGGTGGCGCCCGGGCTGGGGGCGATGGTGACGGCCGAGAGCCTGGCGGCCGTTCAGGTGCCGGTCGAGGTCCACTGGGGCGGCGCCGACACGGTCAACCCGTACGAGGTCGACGTCCGGCCGTACCTGGAGGGCATCCCCGCCGCGATCGGCCGGTCGGTCGGCCCGGACGTGACCCACGGCGACTTCATCGGGGCCGACCCGGTGCCGCGCGCCGCGCGCGCCCGTGCAGCCGTCGCCGCGGACGCGGTCGCGTTCTTCCGCCGCCACCTGGTCTGAGCCCGTGGGGCCGGGCGCCGGCTGACCGGGCCCGTCCGCAGCAGGTACCGGGCCCGTCCGCAGCAGGTGCGGTGTCAGCCCGGGGTGCCGAGGTCGAGTGCCGGCGCCACCACCGCAAAGGCCTGATCGAGCAGTCCGTCCAGGTCGGAGCTGCCGTCGCCGTTGCGCTCGCGGTCCTCGTCGGCCCACCGGTCGAGAGCCGTCCGGAACGCGGTGATCGCGACTCCGGCGGCGAGTGCCGGGCGGAGGTCGGTGCGCGGGTCCAGCCCGGCGCGCTCGGCGAGGATGCCGGTGATCTCGTCCTGCCACTGCGAGGTGCGCTCCAGGAAGCGGGCCAGCAGGGCCGGAGTGTCGAGGATCAGCCGGGTGACGCGCAGCGTCTTGTCCGGGTACTCCGCGCTGATGTGCGTGAAGCCCGACAGCGCACGGCGCAGCGCCTGCGCGGGGGCTTCCTCGGCCGGCCGGGCGCGCAGGTCGGCGCACAGCTGCGCACCGGCGCCCGCGAGCATGTGGACGACCACGTCTTCCTTCGACTGGAAGTAGCGGGAGAACGTGCGGCGCGACATCCCGACGGCGGCCACGATCTGGTCGACCGTCGTCGCCTCGAACCCCTGGTAGGCCAGGAGCTTGACGGCGGCTTCGGCCAGCTCGTCCCGGACGAGCTGCCGTTTGCGCTCGGCCATGTTGGCTGCCGGGGGTGTGTTCGCCGTGTTCGTGTCCGCCACAGCCCGATGGTATCTCGCGGGCCAGGAATGTCGCTCCAGGACCTCATTGACACACTGTGCCACCAGTGGCAGCCTGGGAAGGGTGACAGCGACAGAGAGCAAGTGGACCGCAGCCCGCATCCCGGACCTGACCGGCCGGACCTTCCTCGTCACCGGGGCCAACAGCGGCCTCGGCCTCGCCACGACCCGGGAGCTCGCCGGCCACGGCGCGCACGTGGTCCTGGCCGTGCGGGACGAGGCCAAGGGCCGTCGCGCCGTCGCGGACATCACGGGCGCCCACGCCGGGGCGAGCCTGGAGGTGCGCCGCCTCGACCTCGCCGACCTGGACTCCGTCAAGGCGTTCGCCGCCGCCGTGCGTGCCGACGGCCTGCCGGTGGACGTCCTCGTCAACAACGCGGGTGTGATGGCGCCGCCCCGCGGACTCAGCCCGCAGGGGCACGAGCAGCAGTTCGCCGCCAACCACCTCGGCCACTTCGCCCTCACCGGTCTCCTGCTGGACCTGCTGCAGCAGGGTCGCGACCCGCGCGTGGTGACCGTCACCTCGGACCTGCACCGCGGCGGCCGGATCCACTTCGACGACCTCACCGGTGCCGCGAAGTACGCGCCGATGGAGTTCTACCGGCAGTCCAAGTTCGCCAACGTCGTCTTCGGCCTGGAACTGGACCGCCGCCTCCGGGCGGCCGGCAGCCCGGTGCGCAGCCTGCTCGCGCACCCCGGTTACACGGCCACGAACCTGCAGACGAGTGGGCCGACCGGCCTGACCAAGGCCTTCGCCTCGCTCGGCAACCGGCTGCTCGCCCAGGACGTCACGATGGGCGCCCTGCCCCAGCTGTACGCGGCAACCGCCCCGGAGGCGGAGAGCGGCCGGCTCTACGGCCCCGACGGCTGGCGGCAGTTGCGCGGCTACCCCGCCCCGGTCGGCCCCGACCGCGCGGCATCGGATCCCGAGACCGCCCGCCGGCTCTGGCACCTGTCCGAGGAGCTGACCGGCGTCACCTGCACCACCGCCACCCCGGCCTGACCCGCCCTGCGGCCCGGCCCCGGGCCGTCGAGGCGGGCGCCGCTGCCGGAGTCGGTCCCCTCGAAGCCGGCCGGGGACGCCATTGGTCCACGTGGAGATCCCGGCGGGCTTCTCGTCGCAGGTCATCGCTGCGGCGAGTCCGGGACGGGCGAGGGAGTGACCGGAGCTATCGTCGCGGACGATCGGGCGGCGATCGCCGCAGAGCCGCGGGATCGACCCCTCGGGCCTCCAGAACCCTCGGAGAAGACGCATGAGCGATGTGGGCATCGGCACCGGCAGAGTGGTCGTGAACAGGGCGATGTCGCTGGACGGGTTCATCGCCGGACCCGGCCACGCGATGGACTGGATCTTCGAGTACCTGACGGCGGATGCGTTCCCGGACGTGGTGGCGGCCACGGGCGCCATGCTCATCGGCAGGGGCACGTACGAGGTCGCCAGGCGCATGGCGGACCAGGACACCGCCTACGACGGGGGAGCGCGGTTCGTCCTCACCCACGAGCCTCCCGACGAGCCGGACCCGACCGTCACGTTCCTCACCTGTGACCTCGAGGAAGCCGTTGCCACCGCACGCAGCGCCGCGGGCGGCAAGAACCTGGAGATCCTCGGTGCCGACGTGGCCGCCCAGTGCCTGCAGCGCGGGCTCGTCGACGAGATCCTGGTGTACGTCCTCCCGGTGCTGCTCGGCGACGGTGTCCGCTTCTCGCCCCCGGGCCTCGGCAGGGTCGACCTGGAACCCTGTGGCAACACCCGGTCGGGCGCCGTCACGATGCTCCGCTTCCGCGTGCGAAAGCGGGCGAAGCCCTCCGGGAGCTGACCCCGGCACGCGCGGACACCCGTTGCCCGGCTCGGGCCGGCCATCGGCCGCTCGTACTGTTTGCCGCGGTCGGCCGGACTTCTGCACTCGACCTGAACGCGAGTGGCCGGTCCTGCGCGGATCCGAACGAGGACAACGGCAGCTGAGACGGTGGCTTGGAACGGGCGGCCGACCACGCCGGCGCTTCAGTGGCCGTCGGCTGCGCGCTGCGCGCGATAGGCGGCGGCGCCCTCCTGGTAGCGGCGGTGTTCCTCGGCGTGGTCGGGGGCGGCGTGGGCGGCGGAGCCGAAGAAGCCGGCGAGGGCCTGGTTGGCGCCGGCCGCGAGGGGAGCCGCACGTTCGGTCATCCGGGCCTCGTAGTGGCGGACGGCCGCGTCGAGGGTCGGCTCCCGGACGATGGCGTGGGCGAGTTCGGCGGCTTCGAGCAGGGCGAGGTTGACGCCGTGGCCGCCGAAGGGGGCCATGACGTGGGCGGCGTCGCCGAGCAGGGTGACGCCGGGGGTGTGCTGCCAGGTGTGCGGGGCCGGCAGGTGGTGGATGGGCCGGTTGCGGTAGCCGCCGTCGGGGTCGGTGAGGAACGGCAGCAGCTGCTCGTCCCAGCCGACGTACTCGGCGAGCAGGTGGCGTCCGACGGCGTCCGCCGCGGCGGGGTCGGACGGGTCGGCGATGCCGGCCGCGGTGTGCCAGTCGGCGGGCGTGCGCATGGCGAGGTAGGCCCGGATGTGGCCGCCGCTGTTGCGCTGGCCGATGATCGCGCGCCCGTTGCCGTCGCGGACGAACAGGTGGCCGTCGCCGACCAGCCGGGCGATGCCCGGGTGGCGGGTGTCCGCGTCCTCGTACACGACGTCCAGGAAGGACACGCCGCTGTAGTCTGCGGTGGCGTCGGAGACCAGCGGCCGGACGCGGGACCGGGCGCCGTCGGCGCCGATCACCAGGTCGGCCACCGCGGTGGTGCCATTGGCGAAGCGGAGCCGGTGGGTGCCGTCGCCGACCGGCTCGGCGGCCGTGAGGCGGTGCCCCCAGCGTACGGCGGCCGGGTCGACGTGCGCGGCGATCATCCGGCGCAGCTGGCCCCGGTCGATCTCGGGGGCCGCCTCGTCGGCTGCGTCGGGGACGAAGCGGTCGAGGACCGTGCCGTGGTGGTCCATGCGGGTCATGGCCTGGCCCTCCGGCCGCGCCAGGGCGCGGAAGGCGTCCGTCAGGCCGGCGTCCTCCAGGGCGATCTGGCCGGAGTCGGCGTGCAGGTCGAGCGTGCCGCCGAGGTCGCGGGCGTCCACCGAGGCGTCCGCCTCGTAGACGGTGACGGGGACACCGAGCTGCTGCAGGACCCGGGCGCAGAGCAGGCCGCCGGGGCCGGCTCCGATGACGGCGATGCGGGGAGCGGACTGCTCCGGCGGCGTCGGCTGCGTGGACTTCATGGTGCGACCTCCTGAAGGCATGACGGCAGGGCGGACTCGGGCCGTACTGAACGACCGGTCATTAAGTTCCACGCTACTTAACGTCCGTTCAGTAAGCAAGGTAGGGTGGGAGCCCCCGAGAGAGACGGAGCGAGGAGCATGACGAGCCCCGCCCGAGGCCGCCGGCCGGCGGCCGAGACCCGTGCCGAGATCCTGAGCGTCGCGCTGGCCCTGTTCACCGAGAAGGGCTACGAGGCGACCTCCGTGCGGGACATCTCGGAGGCCCTCGGCGTGACCAAGTCCGCGCTCTACTACCACTTCCGCAACAAGGAGGAGATCGTCTCCAGCCTGGTGGCGGAGCGGCGCGAGGAGGTGCGGGCGCTCGTCGCCTGGATCGAGGACCGGCCCCGCACTCCGGGCCTGGTCCGGGAGGCCGCCCTGCGCTGGGTCGCCGGCACCACCTCGGAGCACCTGCAGATGATGCGGCTCACCCAGGCCAACCAGCCGGTCGTGCGGCGCCTCGCCGAGAGCGGCCAGGGCATCCCCACCGCCTTCGACGAGGTGATCCGGCTCCTCGTCGACGAGGACGCCGGCGAGCCGGAGCGGGCGGAGGTGCGGTGGGGGGTCTGAACCCGGGTGGGCGCCGCCCGACACGCCCACGCGCGCG
>NZ_JBHWBW010000320.1:3414-9165 GCF_042735675.1 Kitasatospora sp. NPDC059571 | reverse complement strand
GGCCGCCGCCGTCCTGCGCAGCACGGGGCTCACGACTGCACGTCGTCCCGGGTCGGCTCGTCGGCGGGGGCGTCTCCGGCCGGTGCGGCGGCCGCGGCAGCCGCCTGGCGGCGGCGGTTGAGGCTGATCATCAGACCGCCGCCGATGCCGACCAGCAGGCCCACGCCGACCAGCCAGATCGGGGAGAAGCCGCCGTTGTCGTCGGCCTCGGTGATGCCCGAGCCGGGTGCCTTGGTGCCGTCCGGGTTGGCGGAGGCCGCCGACGCCGCGGCGGCCGGGGTCTTCGCGGCGGCCGGGCCGGCGTCGAGCAGCAGCTGCACCAGGTTGGTGCCGCCGAAGTTGTACGGGTCGAGCTTGGCGGCCTCGGCGACCATCAGCAGGGTGGCGGCGGCGGCCGGGTCGGTGCCGTTCTTGCCCTTGGCGGCCCAGGTGTAGCCGTTGCCGGCCAGCCAGTCGGCGGCCGCCGCGGCCTGGTGCGGGTGGCCGGAGCGGATGAGCGCGAGCACCGCCCAGGAGGTGGCGTTCAGGTCCGCGGTGGGCTGGGCGCCGGGCATGGTCAGCATCAGGTGCTGGCCGTTCGCGCCGAGCCGGGCGACCAGGTACGCGCCGGCGGCCTCGGCCGACTGCGCGTGCGGCACGGTCTTCTCGGTGCTGCCGGCCGGGCAGGCGAGCGCGGCGGGGGCGGCGTCGAGGCGGTCGGTGGTGGTCACCGGCAGGGCGCCGCCGGCCGCGGCCAGTGCGGCCTGCGCGGTGGCCAGGTCGTTGCCGGCCAGCGTGCCGTCCGGGGCGGGCTGGTAGGCGAAGGCGCCGCGGCCGTCCGCGGGCGCGGTGCAGCCGAGCTGGAAGGCGGCGAGGCCGTCCCAGGCGGTGCGGCCGGCCTTGGCGACGGAGGCCGGGTCGGTGTGCGCGGCGGTCAGCGCGGTCACCGCGAGGCCGGTGGAGTTGGCGTCGCCGGGGTTGCCCGGGTTGTAGGCCCAGCTGCCGTCCGCGTTCTGGTTGGCCTTCAGCCAGCCGATGCCCTTGGCGACCGCGTCCTGGTGGCCGCCGAGCGCGGTCAGCGCCTGCAGGGCGACGGCGGTGGCGTTGCTGTCCTCGGTCTTCGGGTCGCAGGCCTGCGCGGTGCTCGCCCGGAACGACGGCCAGCCGCCGTCGGCGCACTGCTGCCCGGTCAGCCAGTCGACGGCGGCCGGCGCCGGGACGACCTTGGCGGAGGCCAGCGCGGTCAGCGCCAGTGACTGCCGCCAGACGCCGTCGTACGTCGGGTCGCCCTTGCCGTACAGCGCGGCGGGCGGGGTGACCGGGGACGGCGCCGGGGTGTCGGCCAGCGCGGGGGCGGCGGCGGCGCCGGCCAGCAGCAGGCCGGCCAGCGCGGTGGCGCCCAGGCGGGCGGCGGTGAGCATGGTGAGGGTGAGCCTTTCGGTGAGCGGTGCAGCAGCCCTGGGCGGGCCGCCCGTAGACCTCGACGGAGCCGGACGGGCCGGCCGGCCGCTCGCCCCCGGCCCCGGGCAGTCCGGCTCGCCCGCCGGCGGCGGGCTCACGGTTGCGGGTCAGCGCCGGATTCGCACCGGCTTCCCCCGGGAGGGGCGGATGGAGTTGTCGTGCGCAGCGAACTCTAACCGGCGGGGGTGCGGCCGCCCCATGCCCACCCGGTGGAACGTGTTCCAGTTCTGCCGGCCGGCAGGGGCCCGGAGCTCACCCCGGCGGGGTCAGCAGCCGCGCCGCCGTCCGCAGGTCCGACCGGACCTCCGCCAGCGAACTGCGCCCCGACAGCCAGGCCAGCAGGCTGGCGTGCCAGGTGTGGCCGATCACCCGCAGCGCGGCCTGCTGCTCGGCCGTCGGCGGCTCGGTCAGCCCGGCCGCCTCCAGCACGATCTCCGAGGTCAGCGACGCCACGGCGTCCACCTCGCGGCCGACCGAGCGGTCCGCGAAGGACAGCGCCCGCACCATCGCCTCGGCCAGTCGCGGCTCGCGCTGCAGCGCGTGGAACGCCTGGGCCAGCGCCGCGGCGACCCGCTCCGCCGGGCCGTCCCCGGCGGGCGGCCGGCGCCGCACCTCCTCGCGCAGACGGCGCAGCTGCGCCTCCATCACGGCCACCAGCAGGTGCACCTTCGACGGGAAGTAGCGGTACAGCGTCCCCAGCGCGACCTGCGCACTCTCGGCCACCTCGCGCATCTGGACGGCCTCGTAGCCGCCCCGCGCGGCCAGCGCGGTCGCGGCGCGCAGGATCGCCAGCCGGCGTTCGGTCTGGCGCGGGGAGAGGTGCGTCCCCGCTGCGGTGCTCGGTGCCAACGGTGCCCCCAGTGCGCCGACGGGTACGGACGGCCCGGCGTGGCGTGAATCACCTTCCCCCGCCCCGAACCGGGAAGCTACGGGCCGGTATCTTCGAGGTCTCTCGTCGTTCACATGCCCGACGACGACCGCCACACCACCGTGAAACGTGATCTACTTTAACCGCTGCGGCCGCCGGGGCTGGGTTGAGTAGGGATAAGGGGCCAGCATGACCGCGCTGCCGCGACCGCTGCGGATCGCCCTGCTCTCGTACCGCGGCGACCCGTTCTGCGGCGGCCAGGGCGTCTACGTCCGCCACCTCTCGCGCGAGCTCGCCCGGCTCGGCCACCACGTCGACGTGATCGGCGCCCAGCCCTTCCCCGTCCTCGACGAGGTCGACGGCCCAGGCTCCGTCCGGCTGGTCGAACTGCCCAGCCTCGACCTGTACCGCAGCGACGACCCGTTCCGCACCCCCGCGCTCGCCGAGTACCGCGGCGCCGTCGACGTGCTGGAGTACGCCACCATGCGCACCGGCGGCTTCCCCGAGCCGCTGACCTTCTCGCTGCGCGCCCGCCAGTACCTGGCCCGGCACCGCGGCCGCTACGACGTCGTGCACGACAACCAGACCCTCGGCTACGGGCTGCTCGGCCTGGAGCGGCACGGCTTCCCGCTGGTCACCACCGTCCACCACCCGATCACCGTCGACCGCCGCCTCGAACTCGAGGCCGCGCCGACCGCGCTCAAGCGGCTCTCGCTGCGCCGCTGGTACGCCTTCACCCGGATGCAGAAGCGGGTCGCCCGCCGCCTGGAGCACGTCATCACCGTCTCCGCGAGCTCCGCCGCGGAGATCACCGAGCACCTCGGCGTCGCCCCGGGCGCCGTCTCCGTCGTGCCGATCGGCGCCGACACCCGGCTCTGGTCGCCCGACCCCTCGGTGGCGACCGTGCCCGGCCGGATCGTCACCACCTCCTCCGCCGACGTCCCGCTCAAGGGCCTCGTCCACCTGGTCGAGGCGCTCGCCAAGGTCCGCACCGAGCGCGAGGCGCACCTGGTCGTCGTCGGCAAGCCGCAGAAGGGCGAGGGGCCGGTCGCCGACGCGGTGCGCCGCTTCGGCCTGGAGGACCACATCGACTTCCGCACCGGCCTGACCGACGGCGAGCTGGTCGACCTGTACCGCTCCGCCGAGGTCGCCTGCGTGCCCTCGCTCTACGAGGGCTTCTCGCTGCCCGCCGCCGAGGCGATGGCCACCGGCACCCCGCTGGTCGCCACCACCGGCGGCGCCATCCCGGAGGTCGCCGGGCCCGACGGCGAGACCTGCCTCGCCGTGCCGCCCGCCGACGCCGGCGCACTGGCCGCCGCCCTCGGCCGCCTCCTCGACGACCCGGCCCTGCGAGAACGCCTCGGCACGGCCGGCCGGGCCCGCGTCCTCGCGAACTTCACCTGGCAGCGGGCCGCCGAACTCACCGCCGACCGCTACCGCGCCGCCGTCGCCACCGGTGCCGGGCAGCGCGCCCGGGCCGGCCACGGCTGGCGCTACGTCGCCTGACGCTCCGTCACACCCTCCTTCAGTACAGCAGCAACGAATGGGAGCCCCGCAGTGCTGACCGTCGATTTCTCCCGCTTCCCGCTCGCCCCCGGCGACCGGGTGCTCGACCTGGGCTGCGGCGGGGGCCGGCACGCGTTCGAGTGCTACCGGCGCGGCGCCGACGTCGTCGCCCTCGACCAGAACGGCGACGAGATCGCCGAGGTCCGCAAGTGGTTCGCGGCCATGGAAGAGGCCGGCGAGGCCCCGGCCGGCGCCTCCGCCACCGCGATGGAGGGCGACGCGCTCAACCTGCCCTTCGACGACGACACCTTCGACCGGATCATCATCTCCGAGGTGATGGAGCACATCCCGGACGACAAGGGCGTGCTCGCCGAGATGGTCCGCGTCCTCAAGCCCGGCGGCCTGCTCGCGGTCACCGTGCCCCGGTACCTGCCCGAGAAGATCTGCTGGGCGCTCTCCGACGAGTACCACGAGGTCGAGGGCGGCCACATCCGCATCTACCGCGGCGACGAACTGGTCGAGAAGGTCCGCGGCGCCGGCCTGGAGCCGTACGGCACCCACCACGCGCACGCCCTGCACTCGCCGTACTGGTGGATCAAGTGCGCGGTCGGCGTCAACAACGACAAGGCGCTCCCGGTCAAGGCCTACCACCAGCTGCTGGTCTGGGACATCGTCGGCACCCCGGTGATCAGCACCCTCACCAAGGCCGCCGAGAAGGCCCTCAACCCGGTCATCGGCAAGAGCTTCGTCGTCTACGCCGCCAAGCCGCACCGGGCCGGCAAGTGACCGCCGCCGTCCCCGAGGCGCTGCTGCTGGACGGCGTGCTGGACGCCGAGCAGGCCGCCGCGACCGTCCGCTCCATCCTCGCCGACCAGCAGGCCGACGGCGCCGTCCCGTGGTTCACCGGCGGCCACCTCGACCCGTGGGACCACACCGAGGCCGCCATGGCCCTCGACACCGCGGGCGAGCACGCCGCCGCCGAGGCCGCCTACCGCTGGCTCGTCGAGCACCAGAACGCCGACGGCTCCTGGTACGCCGCCTACACCGGCGGGGAGGTGACCAACGCCGCCAAGGAGACCAACTTCTGCGCGTACATCGCCGTCGGCGCCTGGCACCACCACCTGTCCACCGGCGACGACACCTTCCTGGAGTGGATCTGGCCGACCGTCCGCCGCGCCCTCGACTTCACCGTCGGACTGCGGCTCAGCGGCGGCCCGATCGCCTGGCGTCAGGACCCGGACGGCACCGCCCCCGACGAGGCGCTGCTCACCGGCTCCTCCAGCATCCTGCACGCGCTGCGCTGCGGCCTCGCCATCGCCGACCACCTGGAGGACCCCCAGCCCGACTGGGAGCTCGCCGCCGGCCGGCTGCGCCACGCCATCGCCCACCACCCCGAGCGGTTCCTCGACAAGGACCGCTACTCGATGGACTGGTACTACCCGATCCTCGGCACCGCGCTGCGCGGCGAGGCCGCCGACGCCCGGCTGGCCCGCGACTGGGACCGCTTCGTGGTGCCCGGCCTCGGCGTCCGCTGCGTCAGCGACCGGCCCTGGGTCACCGGCGGCGAGAGCGCCGAACTCGCCCTCGCCCTCTGGGCGGTGGGCCAGTCCGACCGCGCCGTGGAGATCCTCCGTTCGATCTCCCACCTGCGGCACACCGACGGCTCGTACTGGACCGGGTACGTCTTCGAGGACGACGCGATCTGGCCCGAGGAGCGCACCACCTGGACGGCCGGCGCCCTGCTGCTCGCGGTGGCCGCGCTCGGCGGCGACCACGCCACCGTCGCGGTCTTCGGCGGCGACCGGCTGCCCGCCGGACTGGTGGTCAACGACTGCTGCTGAGCACATCCGCACAGCACGCGTGGGGGGGGGGCCCGGGGGGGGGGCGCCCCCCCCAGGGGGAAGCCGGGGGCGGCGGCGCGCGGGATAGCCCCGGGG
>NZ_JBHWBW010000320.1:0-3404 GCF_042735675.1 Kitasatospora sp. NPDC059571 | reverse complement strand
TCGCGGGCGCGCGCGTGGGCGCGGGGGGGGGGGCCCGCCGCGGCCCCCCCCCCCCCCCCCCGGGCGGGGGGGGGGGGGGGGCGGGGCCCGCCCCCCCCCCCCCCACGTTCGTCACTGCCGGAGCGTCAGCCGCGCTGAATGCCCGAGGTGTCGCCGAGCAGGCCGTGCGAGCCGTCCTGCAGCTGCGCGACCAGCGCGGTGCCGCGCTGCTCGACCGCCAGGTACCAGGTGCCCGGCACCAGCTCGCCGACCGGCGGGCCCGACGGGTTGTCCTTGTTCGCCAGCGGGCGGACCGCCGGCACCGCGAACCAGAACGGCTGGAACGGCGCGGCCGGGGCGGCGTGCTCCTGCACCGCCGGCTGGACGGCGGTCGGCGCCGGGGCGCCGTGCGCCTGCGCGGCCTGCGCCGCGCCCGGGTAGCCGTAGCCGCCCTGCTGCGCCTGGTCGCCGTAGAGCGGGGCCTGCGCCGCACCGGCCTGGCCCGGCTGGGCCGCACCCGGGTAGCCGTACTGGCCCTGCTGGCCGGGCTGGCCCGCGCCCTGCGGGAAGCCCTGGTAGCCCTGCGCGGCCGGGACGGCCGGGGAGGCCGGCTTGTCGCTCAGCAGCGGAGCCTGGAGCGCGGGCACCAGCGGGCCCGCGGCGGCCGCGCCGGCCAGCACCAGGGTGGCGAGCAGCGCCAGCCAGGCGCCGATGCCGTGGCCGGTGGCGTCCGAGCCGCCGCCGATCGACCACAGCGCGGACCAGAACGAGGCCACCGCCAGCGCGGTGCCCCACTGGTCCAGCCGCAGCCCGAGGACCTGGCGGTCGGCGACGGCCGCGCCCTGCAGCCGCTGCACGAGGATCAGGGCGGCCGCGATGATGCCCAGCAGGAACACCGACGGCAGCAGCGGGAAGAGCGCGGACTCCCACGCGTTGTTCGACGACGAGCTGCACTTCCCGAGGATGCAGATGTCGACGGTCAGGTACGGCAGGAAGGACGCGATGAAGAGCACCACGGCCGCACCTGCGACGGCGGCGTCTCCCCGCGTGAGAGCGCGCAGATTCACAAGCGTTCCCCTCGTTGGTGTGTGTCGTGGACTGCAGGGTCAGGGTGCCGGGCGAGCGTACGGATGTGCCCTGACGGCCAAGAGCCTAGGCCCCGGCCGGTGCGCAGCGCACAGCGCCCCGGGGATACCCCGGATTTCCCCGCAGAATCCCCGCGACGGCCGAACCGGGCGGCGGAGCGCCGGACCCGGCACCCGGCGGGCGCGGTCAGTGCCCGGCCGTCAGGTAGGCGGTGAGCGCGTCGGCGACCGCCTGGGCGGCCTTCTGCCGCCACTGAGGGTCCGTCATCCGCCCGGCGTCCTCGGCGTTGCGCATGTTGCCGCACTCGATGAACACCTTCGGCACCCGGGAGAGGTTCAGCCCGCCCAGGTCGGTGCGGGTGTCCAGGCCGTCCTTGCCGATGTACGTGGCGTACGGCTCGCCGGTGCCCGCCTTGAAGGTGTCCCGCAGCAGCACGCCCAGCCGCTGCGACGGGTCGACGATCCCGGACGTGTCGGCGGCACCCGCCACCACCTTGCCCGGCATGATCACGTGGAAGCCGTGGGCCGACCCGGGCGCGCCGTCGGCGTGCACCGACACCGCGGCGTCGGCCTTGGCGGTGTTCCCGATCCGGGCCCGCTCGTCGATGCACGGCCCCCACGGCCGGTCGCCGTCCTGGGTCAGCACGACGTTCGCCCCGCGCGCCCGCAGGATCTCCCGGGCCCGGTGCACCACGTCCAGGGTGTACTCGGCCTCGCTGTAGCCGGCGTTGGTCGACGTGCCGGTGGTGTCGCACTCCTTGCGCGCGTTGCCGATGTCCACCGGCCGGTTGATCTCGGTGGTGTGCGCGGCGTTGCCGGTGTTGTGCCCGGGGTCGAGCAGCACCGTCCGCCCGGCCAGCGGGCCGGAGCCGGCCGGGCCGCCCGATCCCGCGGACGGGGACCCGCCCGCGTCCGCCGACGACGGGCTGCCGGACGCGTCGTCCGTCGACGGCGGGAGGGAGCGCGTCCCGTCGGACGGCTCGCCCACCGACGGCGCGACGGCCGCCGGCCGGGCGCCGTGGCCGTCCGCCAGCGCCTGGCGGCCGTACCATCCGGCCACGCACAGGGCCGGCACCGTGCAGGCGAGCACGGCGATCCGGAGACGGGCGGCGCGACGGGGGCGCCCGGGCTGCTGGTTCTCAGTGGTGGTGCCGGTCATCGGGTGGTTCAGATCCTGTCCCAGGTGCGCTCGGTCAGCCCGTAGGTGGAGGCGATCGCGTTCCACTTCGCCACGAAGTCCTTCTTCGACTGGGTGGCCTGCGGGTTGAGGTCGTTGGCACGCTTGCGGTCGGAGGTGTTCGGTGCGGTGCTGCCGCTGCAGCCCTGGCTGCTCACGGTCCTGGCCCAGGCCGCGTACGCCCGGTCGATGTCGCCCGACTGCTGCCAGGCCGTCTTGAGCAGGGCGGCGGCGTCGGAGCCGCCCGGCAGGTCGCCGAGGTCCAGCTTGGCGAGGTCGGTGACCAGCTGGTCGCGCTGGCTGGCACCGTCGTCGAAGACCTGCGCGGCGCTGTCGATCTCCGCCTTCGCCGGGCAGCTGGTGACCTTCGCCACCGCGCTGCCGATCGGCGCCTTCGCGCTCTCGCCGCGGGCCAGCAGCGCGTCCAGCGCCTTCGCCTGGGCCGCCGCGCCCGCCCCCGCACTCGGGGACGCACTCGCGGCGCCGGAGGACGGACCGCCGGGGCTCGGCGCACCGCCCGCCGCCGCACCGGGGGCGCTCGCCGCGGGGCTCGCCGGGCCGGTGGCGGCCGCGGCGGCCCTGCCGCCGCCGTCCGAGCCGGAGCCCTGCAGCGCCCAGACCGTACCGCCGCCGAGCAGCACCACCACGGCGACGCCGGCGCCGACCAGCAGCCCCGTCCGCCGCCGGGGCGCCTCCTCGGAGTAGTCCAGGTCCTCGTAGGGGTACGGCTGCCCGCCGTGGGCCTGCGCCGTTCCCGGCGGCTGTCCGTCGTACCCGCCGCCGAACGGCGGCCCGCCCGCCGGGCCCTGGCCCGGGAAGCCCTGGCCGGGGAACGGCGCCGCACGCTGGTCGGCAAAGCCCTGGCCGGGGAAGCCCTGCTGCGGTACGCCGGACGCCGGCGGGAAACCGGGCGGCGGACCGGGGAAAGGCTGCGCACCGGACGGGGCGGCGGGCGGGAAACCCGGCTGAGGACCGGGGAACGGCGGTGCGCCGACGGCCGTCGGCGCACCCGGGGCCGGGAACCCCGGGGCGGGCGGCGACGCCGTGATGTACGGGCGGGCGAGCGGACTCTCCTCGCCGGTCACCGGCGGCAGCAGCGTCGTCGCGTGCTCCTCCGCGGACGGCGGACCGGGCCGGCCGGGCGGCGGCACCGCGCCCGGGGC
>NZ_JBHWBW010000319.1:0-9165 GCF_042735675.1 Kitasatospora sp. NPDC059571 | reverse complement strand
CCGCCACTGCGGCTCCGGGCGCAGTCGGGCTCTACGTGCGGCTGCGAGGCCCGCGGACGGCCGGGTGCGGGCGACCCCGCTGGCCCGGCGCACCGCCGCGGAGGCGGGCATCGATCTGGCCGGTGTACGGGGCACGGGTCACGACGGCACCGTCCGGGTCGCCGACGTCCGGGCCGCCGTCGAGGCTGCACCGCCGGCCCGGTCCGAGCCGCCGGACACCGGGCGGGCGGGCACACCCGACCGTTCGGCGGCGATGCGCCGGGCCGTCGGCGATCTGATGGCCCGCGCCAAGCGGGAGATCCCCCACTACTACCTCTCCACCACCGTCGACCTCTCCGCCGCCCTCGACTGGCTGCGCGAACGCAACCGCCGACTGCCTGTCACCGAACGGCTGGTGCCCGCCGCGCTCCTGCTCAAGGCGGCCGCTCTCGCCGCCCGGGAGGTGCCGCAGCTCAACGGCCACTGGACCGGCGACGGCTTCGCCCCCGCAGCGGCCGTCCACCTCGGGGTGGCCGTCGCGCTGCGCGGCGGCGGCCTCGTCGCCCCCGCCATCCACGACGCCGCCGACCTGCCGGTGGCCGACCTCATGGCGGCGCTGCGCGACGTCGTGGCCAGGGCACGGGGCGGGCGGCTGCGCGGCTCGGAGACGACCGATCCGACGATCACCGTGACCAACCTCGGGTACCAGGGCGTCGAAGCCGTCTTCGGCGTCATCTATCCGCCCCAGGTACCTGTCGGCCCTCGACCGGCTGCTGCAGAGACCGGAGGCGCTGTGAACCACGACCAGGCCCTCGCCCTCGTCCGCGAGGTGCTGACCGAGATCGTCCCGGACGCGGACTTCGCCGTCCTCGGACCGGACGAGAACTACCGGGACGCCCTGGAGCTCGATTCACTCGACTTCCTCACCCTCGTCGAGCGCCTCTCGGTCCGGGCCGACTGCCGGATCGACGAGGACGACTACCCGCGCCTCGGCACCCTCACCGGTACCGCGGATCTGCTCGCGGAGCGCACCTGACGAGGTGTCGGACGGCGTTCCGGGCCGTGGCCCGCGCCGTCAGCCCTCCCGGTGCCCGTGCGTGGCGGCGATCCGGTGGGCGAGCGCCACGATCTCGGCGGCGGCGTGCTCTCCGACCCCGAGGGCGTGGGACAGCCGGTGCGCGCTCCAGCCGTGGCGGGCGAGCAGAACCGCCAGCGGATGGTGCCCGCCCTCGTCGGACGCCACGGGGGCCGGCGCGGGGGCCACCGGCACCGCCCGGCCCGCGGGCGGTGCGGTGCGGCTCCGGACAACGGCCCGCCGTAGCTCGTCCGCGCCCCAGACGACGAACGGGAACGGCGCGACGGTCAGGAGCTGGGCGGGAGTGAGCGCGGCCGTCCCGAACACCCGGTGCAGGGCGGGCAGATAGACGATCGTTGCGGCGAAGGCGAGCGAGAAGCCGATTCCGCCGAGCAGCTCGCGGTTGCCGAACAGGCCGACCGACCGCAGGGACGCGCGGTCCGTGCGGGCGGCGAACGCGGTGCCGATCTGGCAGGCGACGATGCCCAGCCAGGCGACCGTGGTGGCCTGCTGGTACGCCAGGTGGAGCGGGGCGCCCGATCCGGTCGCGTCGCCCGGATGCCAGCCGCCGCGCAGCAGGGTCAGGAAGTACCCGCCCATCACCAGCAGGGCCGAGATCAGTCCGAGGAAGCCCCAGGCACGCGCCAGCATGGCGGGCCGGATCACGCGTTCGGACCGCGGGCGCGGCGGCCGGTCCATCAGCCCGGGCTCGGCACGCTCACGCCCGAGTGCCAGCGCGGGCAGGGTGTCGGTGCCGAGGTCGACGGCGAGGATCTGCATGACCGTCAGCGGCAGCGGGACCGCCCCGCCGGACAGGGCGAACACCAGGAAGGGAACGACCTCGGGGACGGCGTGCGTGAAGATGTAGACGATGAACTTGCGGATGTTGTCGTACGTCCGCCGGCCCTCCTCGACCGCGGCGACGATGGTGGCGAAGTTGTCGTCCGTGAGCACCATGGTGGCCGCCTCCCGGGCGACCTCGGTGCCCGACCTGCCCATCGCGACGCCGATGTCCGCGCGGCGCAGCGCGGGTGATCGAGGAGCGCGACCTCGGTCGGGTCGCCGTGCCCGGTCGCCGGATCGGCCGTGGTGCAGGCGGCGGCGGCCTCGGCGACTGCGAGCACGGCCGGGTCCGCCGGCGCCGCGGAACCGGTGTCCCGTTCCCCGCCGGTCGTCCACACGGCGGTCACCCGCATCCGGTTCTCGGTCAGCGTCCCGGTCTTGTCGGTGCACACCGCGGTGGTGGACCCCAGCGTCTCGACCGCGGAGAGGCGCTTGACCACGGCGCCGCGCCGGGCGAGGTCGCGGACCCCCGACGCCAGCTCCAGGGTGATCGTCGGCAGCAGGCCCTCCGGCACGTTCGCCACCAGCAGGCCGACGGCGAAGGTCACCGCCGCGGTCAGCGACAGCCCGGCCGCCAGGCCCATCGGCAGAAAGGCCAGCCCGACCCCGATCGCGATCGCGGCGATCAGCCGGGCCACCCGCTTGACCTGCTGCTCCAGCGGGCTCTCCTCGCGCCGGGTGCGCTGGCTCAGTGCGGCGATCCGACCGAGCTCGGTGTGCATCCCGGTGGCCGTCACCACCGCGGCGGCCTGCCCGCCGGTGCAGGCGCTGCCGGAGAACAGGAGGTCCGGCGCCGCCAGCAGCGGGCCCGTGGCGTCGGTGAGTTCGGCGGAGCGGACGACCGGGACGGATTCCCCGGTCAGGGCCGACAGGTCGACCTCCACACCGCCGGACAGCAGCCGGGCATCGGCCGACACCCGGTCGCCCTCCTCGACGACCAGCACGTCCCCGGGCACCAGGTCGGCCGCCGGCACCGCTCGGCGCCGGCCGGCCCGGACCACGTCCGCCTGATCGGGGAGGAAGTCGGCGAGCGCCTCCACGGCCCGTTCCGCCTGGCGTTCCTGCGCGAAGGCCAGCATGGCGTTCAGCGCGATCACCGCGGCGATCGCCACCGCCAGTGCGGGTGCGCCGCTGACGGCCGCCAGAACGGCGGCCAGCGCCAGCAGCACGGCGAGCGGGTGGGTGAACTGCTGCGCCAGCTCGCGCGGCCACCGCCGCCCGCCGCGCCGGCTGAGCGTGTTGGGTCCGTGAACCACCAGCCGCCGGGCCGCCTCTCGTTCGGTCAGACCGTCGGCCGAGGTCCGGAGGTCGCGGAAGATCAGGGACAGCGGTTCACGAGGATCGAGATCCGCCGCCGAACCGTCCGCGATCCCGTCCGCCGTACGGTCGGACCGGATCGCGGGCATCGGCCGGAGGTGGTCGTCCGGCATGGGTCAGTCCCGCCCGGCCGGGGCCGCCTGCGCCGAGCTGTCCTCCAGCCGGCGACGGACGTCAGCGGTGAGCCGGGCCAGCCGGGGGGAGACGGCCGCTGTCGGCGGCCGGGGGGAGTCGGTCCGGCGTGCGGCCGCGGGCAGCTCGGCGAGGTCGGCCGCGAAGGCCGCACGGGCGCGGGCGAGTGTCCGGGGCGGGCCGGTGCGGCGCCCGCCCGCCATGACCTGCTCCAGCAGCGCCTCGGCACCGGGCGGCGCCGGCTCCTCCCGCAGGGCCACGGTGTCCGCGCATCCCGGACCGCGGAAGACCTGCTTGGCCCCGGGCGCGGTCGCCTTGCCCGCGGACAGTTTCATCATCGGCCGGCCGTCGTAGTCCACCAGCTTGTAGGCGGCGTCCAGGTACGGCGCGTCCGCCGACACCCCGACCAGCGTGCCGACGGCGAACAGGTCGATCGGCGCCCCGGAGCGGACCAGGCCGCGGATCGTGTACTCGTCCAGGCCGCCGCTGGCGCTGATCCGCACGTGCGGCAGTCCCGCCCCGTCGAGGATCCTGCGGGCCGCGAACGCGAGCGCGCCGAGGTCCCCGCTGTCCAGCCGCACCGCGCAGCCCTCGTGCAGCCCGGACTCGGTCAGGACCCGGGCGGCCACGGCGACCCCGCGGACGGTGTCGTAGGTGTCGACGAGCAGGGTCACCGGACCGGGATGCGACCGGATGAACGCCCGGAAAGCGGCGGCCTCGTCGCCGAACGCCTCGATGTACGAGTGCGCCATCGTGCCGACCGCCGGCAGGCCGTACGCCCGGGCGGCGGCCACGTTGCTCGTCCCGGCGAAGCCGACCAGGGCGCCCAGCCGGGCCGCCTGCTCCGCGGCCTGCAGGCCGTGGGTGCGCCGCAGCGAGAAGTCCACCACCGGGCGGCCGGCCGCGGCCAGCACGCACCGCGCGGCCTTCGACGCCACGGCCGTCTGGTGGCACACCTGGTTGAGGACGAACGACTCGACGAGCTGCGCCTCCGGCAGGGGCGCGGTGACCTCCAGGAGCGGTTCACCGGCCAGGACGATCCGTCCCTCGGGCACCGCCCGGACCTCCCCGGTGAAGCCGAGACCGAGCAGCGGCTCCAGCTCCCGGACCGGCCGGTGCAGTGCGTCGGCGAACGCCGCCACGTCACCGGCGTCGACGCGGCACCGGGCCAGGTGATCCAGGACCGGCTCCAGGCCGGCCGCGACGAGGAATCCCCGGCCCGGCGGCAACCGCCTGACGAACAGGCTGAACGTCGCAGGGGCGGTCATCCCCTCCGCGAGATAGGAGTGGGCCATGGTGACCTCGTACAGGTCGGTGATCCGGGCATCCGACACGGTCTGCTCACTCCCTCTCCTCCGCCTCTCCTCCGCGCGGGACGCCCCCGGGCCGGGCCCCGGACGTCACTCGGCGAACAGGTGGAGCATCCGCCGCCCGTCCGGCGGCGTGCCGTCCTCCTCCGCGGGGTCCGGGTAGTGGTGGACCCGGGCGTCCGGGCCGGGGAAGAACTCCGACACCCGGCCGGTGTCGGACCAGCGCACGTCGTACGGCGGGCTGCCGTCGGCGTGGTGCAGCGCGACGATCTCGCCGTCGCGACGGTGGACCCCGGGGCGGGTGCCCTCGACGATGATCCGGTCTCCGAGTGACGCCTTCATGCCGTGCTCCCTGTCTCTCCGGGCCGGCGACGCGCCCCGGAGCGGCGGGCCCGTCGGCCTCCGAACCGTACGGAACTCGCCCGCCCCTCCATGACACCGCCGTACCGCCCGATCCCGCTGGGGGCGACCGCCCCTCGGCACAGGGCCGTTGGGGCCGTCGGACGCGGGACCTCAGCGGACGAGGACCCGCTCGCCCGGCCGTGGGACGACCGCCGTCCAGCCGAGTTCGCGGTCGAGTCTGGCGCGCAGCGCCTCGGAGCCCTCGGGCTCCCCGTGGACCAGGTACGTGGTGCCGGGCGGCGGGGCCGAGCGCAGCCAGTCGACGATCTCGGCGGCATCGGCGTGCGCGGAGAACGCCGGAACGTTCACGATCTCGGCCCGGACCGGCACGTAGGTGCCGTACATCTTCAGCGTGCGTGCGCCGTCGACCAGGTCGCGGGCCCGGGTGCCCTCGGCCGCGAAGCCCACGACGATCACGGTGTTGCGCGGGTCGGGCAGCAGCCGGCGCAGATGGTGGACGACCCGGCCGCCGGTGGCCATGCCGGAGGCGGAGACCAGGACGGACGGCACCGTGGAGTGCTCCAGGGCGAGGGACTCCTGCAGCGAGTGGATCGGCAGGAACGGCTCGGGGTCGAGCGCGGCCTCCCCCTCGGCCACGATGTCCGCGCGGAGCTCGGGGGAGCGGGCGGCGAGGGCCTCGCGGTAGATCTCCAGTGCGGCCAGCGCCATCGGGCTGTCCACGTGGACCGGTGCCCCGGCCGGCAGGCGGCCGGACCGGCGCAGGTTCCCGAGCTCGTGCAGGACCACCTCCGTGCGGTCGACGGCGAACGACGGGATGACGGCCGTGCCGCCGCGGGCCAGCGTCCGCTCGATCGCGCGGGCGAAGTACTCGCGGGCGGCCGTCTCCTCGTGCCGCCGGTTGCCGTACGTGGACTCCATCAGGAGCACGTCCGCGCCGCCGAACGGCTCCGGCGGCAGCAGCAGCGGGTGGACCGGGCGGCCCAGGTCACCGCTGACCGCGAGGGTGTGCCCGTCCTCCAGGGTGAGGTGGGCCCAGGCGGATCCCAGGATGTGGCCGGCCCGGTGCAGGTGCAGGACCGTCCCGGCGGTGATCTCCACGTCGGTGCCGAGGGGGACCGGGTCGAACATGCGGAGGGTGTTCTCGACGTCCTCGTCGTCGTAGAGCGGCTCGGCCGGCCGGTGTTTGGACCAGCCGTGCGTGTTCGCGTGGTCGGCCTCCTCGCGGAGGAGGTGGGCGCTGTCGCGCAGGATCAGCTCGGCCAGGCGGGCGGTGTTGGCGGTGGTCAGCACCGGGCCGCGGAAGCCGTCGCGGACGAGGCGGGGCAGGTAGCCGCAGTGGTCCAGGTGGGCGTGGGTGAGGACGACGGCCTGGATGTCGTGCGGGTCGACCGGCAGCGACCTGCGGTTGCGGCGCCGCAGTTCGGCCAGGCCCTGGAAGAGCCCGCAGTCGATCAGCAGCCGGGCGTGGTCGGTCTCGACCATGAACTTGCTGCCGGTGACGGTGCCGACACCGCCGAGGAAGGTGAGCAGCCCCGGGCGGGGCGTCGGCCCCGGGGCAGCGGGCTCTGCCGCGGTGGCGGACGTCATCGTCGCTCTCCCCGCTCGGCCGCGGCCACCTGCTGTTTGACCGCGGCGAAGCTGTCCGGGGTCACGGAGATCGAGTCGATGCCGGCCCGGACGAGGAAGCGCGCGAAGTCGGGATCGTTGCTGGGACGCTGGCCGCAGAGCCCGACGGGCCGACCGGCGGCGTGCGCGGCGGTGATGAGCCGTTCGACGGACCGGGTGACGGCGTGGTCGGTCTCGTCGAAGAGGTGCGCGAGCAGTGCGGAGTCCCGGTCCACCCCGAGGGTGAGCTGGGTGAGGTCGTTGCTCCCGATGGAGAACCCGTCGAAGCGGTCGGCGAACTCCTCGGCGAGGAGGATGTTCGACGGTATCTCGGCCATCACGTAAACCCGCAGGCCGTTGCCCCCGCGCGGGAGGCCGTTGGCGGCCATCTCGGCCAGCACCCGGTCACCCTCCTCGGGAGTGCGGCAGAAGGGGATCATCACCACGACGTTGGTCAGGCCGAAGTCCTCCCGGACGGCGCGCAGCGCGCGGCACTCGAGGGCGAAGCCCTCCCGGTAGCGCTCGTCGTAGTACCGGCTCGCGCCGCGCCAGCCGATCATGGGGTTGGCCTCGACCGGCTCGAAGGGCCCGCCCCCGATCAGCCGCGCGTACTCGTTGGTCTTGAAGTCGCTGGTCCGCACCACCACCGGATCGGGCCACCGGGAGGCGGCGATCCGGGCCAGGCCCCGGGCGAGCCGGTCGACGAAGTACTCCGTCCGGTCGGACCAGCCCTCGGTGGCGGCGTCCACCCGCCGGCGGTCCTCGGTGGTCAGCCGCTCCGGGTGGACGAGTGCCATCGGATGGACGCGCACCTGGTGGGCCACCATGAATTCCGTCCGGGTCAGTCCGACGCCGTCGGCCGGGAGCTGCCACCAGCGGAACGCGGCCTCGGGGTCGGCCAGGTTGAGCATGACCTTGGTCCGGGTGGGCGGGATGGAGCCGAGGTCGGTCTCGGTCTCCTCGAAGTCCACCCGGCCCTCGTACACGTGCCCGTCCGCGCCCTCGGCGCAGGAGACCGTCACCGCACTCCCCTCGGTGAGCAGCGCGGTCGCCCGGCCGGTGCCCACCACCGCCGGGACCCCGAGCTCGCGACTGACGATGGCGGCGTGCGAGGTACGCCCGCCGTGGTCGGTGACGATGGCCGACGCCCGCTTCATCAGCGGCTCCCAGTCGGGATCGGTGATCCCGGTCACGAGCACCGCCCCGGCGGGGAAGCGGTCGGCCTCGGCCGGACTGCCGAGCGCGCAGACCGGACCGGCCCCGATCGCCTCGCCGACGGAGATCCCGCTCACCAGGCGCCGGCCGCTGCCGGTGAGCCGGTAGCGGCGCAGGACGGTGCCGCGCCGGGACTGCACGGTCTCCGGCCGCGCCTGGACGAGGAAGATCTCGCCGGTACGGCCGTCCTTCGCCCATTCGAGGTCCATCGGGCAGCCGTAGTGGTGCTCGACGTCCACCGCCCATCCGGCGAGGAGGCGCACCTCCGCGTCGTCCAGGACCCGGGCGGACCGCTCCGCGGGCGAGGTGTCCACGGTCGCGGTCAGGCCCTCGGCGGCGTACACCGCCTTCCGGCGCTTGGCGCCGAGCTGCGCGCGGATGACGGGGTTCACCCCGGGTGCCTTCATGAGGGGCTTGAACACCACGTACTCGTCCGGGTCGACCTGGCCGCTGACCACCGTCTCGCCGAGCCCCCAGGCTGCGCTCACCACGACCGCGTCGGGGAAGCCGGTCTCCGGGTCGAGGGTGAACATCACCCCCGCCGAGCCGAGGTCCGAACGGACCATCAACTGCACGCCGACGGACAGCGCCACCGCAAGGTGGTCGAACTCCAGGCGCTCCCGGTAGTCGATGGCCCGATCGGTGAACAGCGACGCGAAGCAGCGCAGGCAGGCATCGAGGAGAGCGGGGACACCCCGGACGTTCAGGAACGTCTCCTGCTGGCCGGCGAAGCTCGCCTCCGGCAGGTCCTCGGCGGTCGCACTGCTGCGCACCGCGACGTCCGGATCATCGAGCCCGGCCTCGCGGGCGAGTCGTGCGTACGCCTGCGAGAGCTCCCGTTGCAGGGCCTGCGGCAGGGCCGTGCCGAGGATGTCGGCGCGGATCGCCGCCCCGACCTCCGCCAGTGCCGCGCCGCGGTGCAACCGGTCGATCCGCTCCGCGATCCGGGTGCGCAGGCCACCGGTGTCCAGCAGTTCCGCGTAGGCCTCCGCGGTGGTGGCGAAGCCGTCCGGGACGCGTATCCCGCCCGGACCCAGGCGGGAGATCAGTTCGCCGAGCGAGGCGTTCTTGCCGCCGACCAGGCCGATGTCCTCCCGGTCGAGGTCGGCCAGAGGGATGATCCGCCGCATGGCTTCCTCCCGAGCCGGGCCGCCGGGCGCGGCCCGCACCTCCACCAGCCTCGCGAGCGCGGGGCGACCGCACGAGAGGCACCGGACCCGCCCGTTCCCGTCCGGTCGGCGCCCGCAGGGGGGCCGAACGGCCCCATGGTGCGGCGCCGGGCCGGGCGGGGCGAGCGGCCGGCGCGGGGCGGCGCCGCGACGTGCC
>NZ_JBHWBW010000318.1:0-9249 GCF_042735675.1 Kitasatospora sp. NPDC059571 | reverse complement strand
GCCCCGCCCCCCTGATGATCCCCCCGCCCACGGTCGCCTCCACCCCCGCCGCCCTGGCCGCCGCGCCCCGGCGGCCCGCGCCCCCGCCGCCCGGCGCGGCCGCCCCCCCCCCACAACTGGCCCCAAGCCCAGCAGTTCGAGGAGTAGCTCGATACCGGGCCGCATGGTGGCGCCGAGCAGGGCGAGGGCGGCGAAGCCGACCCCTCCTGCCGCCCCGGCGCCGGGGGCGTCGCGCAGGTCCCGGCCGACGGTGTCGCGGACGGTGTCCGCCCACCGGGCCAGGCCCTCCTCGAGGACCGCCAGGTCGTCGTCGTCCGCGCCCTTCTGCGGGCCGTAGACCGCGGCCGCGCCGCGGCTGCCCAGCAGCGGGTTGTCGACGTCGCAGGCGACCACGACCTCCACCCCGGCCAGCCGGTCGGCGAGCGGACCCGGGTCGATCCGGGCCAGCCGGCGCAGGGCGGCGCCGCCCGGCGGCAGTTCGGCGCCGTCGGCGTCCAGCAGGCCGACGCCGAGCGCCTGGACCATGCCGGCGCCGCCGTCGGTGCTGGCGCTGCCGCCGAGACCGAGCACGATCCGCTTGGCGCCCAGAGCCACGGCCCGGCCGATCAGCTGGCCGACGCCGTAGGAGCCGGCCGCCAGCGGCGCGGTCCGGCCGCCGGGGAGCCGGGCCAGGCCGGAGGCCTGGGCGAGCTCGACCACGGCGGTGTCGTCGCGCACGGCGATCGCGGCGTCCACCGGCAGCCCGGTGGGGCCGGCGACCTTCACCGGGACCCGGGTGAAGCCGGCCGCCAGGGCGGCGGCCAGGGTGCCCTCGCCGCCGTCGGCGACGGGCAGTTCGCGGACCTCGGTGCCGGGCGCGGCGCGGCGGATGCCGGCCGCGATGCGGGCGGCGACCTCGGCGCCCTCCAGGGTGCCCTTGAACTTGTCGGGGGCGACGACGACATGGCCCTGGGCGGGGGTGGCGGGCATGGCGTGGGCCTCACTTCCGGGTCTGGCGGATGAACGGCTGACGGTCCGAGTCTGCGTCAGCGCGGGGTGGTGAAGGGAGGTACGACCCCCTCCCCGCCGTTCCACTCGTCCCGCTTCCGACGTACGAGTGGCTCCCCTCGGCGAGGGAGGGGGCCGGGCGGCGTGCGCAGGCACGACCGAAGTGCCCCCGGGAGGGTGGCACGCCGCGGCTGGGCCGACCGGCGGGCGGGCGTCTGAGCACCAGCCCGCCCACCGGTCGAGTCTGCCTCCTGGCGGCGCGGGCACGACCGGACAGGTACACGCCGCCAGGAGGAGTGGGTGGGGTCAGGCGACCCGGAGGGTCACTTGACCTCGCGGCCGGAGAGCCGCTCCACGCCGCGCAGCAGCGCGGAGTGGTCGAGCGAGCCGTCGCCGTTGGCGCGGGCCGAGGCGACCAGCTGGGCGACGACCGCGCCGACCGGCAGGGCGGCGCCGACGGCGCGGGCCGCGTCGGTGACGATGCCCATGTCCTTGTGGTGCAGGTCGATCCGGAAGCCCGGGCCGAACTCGCGGTTGAGCATGTTGCCCTTCTTGCGGTTCAGCACGGTCGAGCCGGCCAGGCCGCCGCCGAGCACCTCCAGGGCCGCGCCCAGGTCGACGCCGGCGTTCTCCAGGAAGACCACGGCCTCGGCCAGTACCTGGATGTTGACGGCCACGATCAGCTGGTTGGCGGCCTTCACGGTCTGGCCGGCGCCGGCCGGGCCGACGTGGATCACCGTGGTGCCGAGCGCGTCGAACAGCGGCTTCGCCTCGGCGAAGTCGGCCGCGTCACCGCCGACCATGATCGAGAGAACCGCCTCGACGGCGCCGGCCTCGCCGCCGGAGACCGGGGCGTCCAGGGTGCGGACGCCCTTCTCCTTGGCGGCGGCCTCGACCTTGATCGAGGTCTGCGGGGTGATGCT
The DNA here is from genome assembly GCF_042735675.1 of Kitasatospora sp. NPDC059571. Taxonomy (NCBI): domain Bacteria; kingdom Bacillati; phylum Actinomycetota; class Actinomycetes; order Kitasatosporales; family Streptomycetaceae; genus Kitasatospora; species Kitasatospora sp. NPDC059571. The sequence continues at coordinate 7,339 of NZ_JBHWBW010000318.1, read as the reverse complement.
CGACATGTCGATGACGAGGGTGCCGGGCCGCACGTTCTCCAGCACACCGCCCTCACCGAGGATGACCTGCTCGACCTGCGGGTCGGCCGGCACCATGGTGATCACGACCTCGGCGTCCTTCACCGCGTCCGCGATGCTGGTCGCGCCGTGGCCGCCGGCGGCCACCAGGGCGTCGATCGGGGGCTGGATCAGGTTGAAGCCGGTCACGTGGTGGCCGGCCTTCACCAGGTTGGCGGCCATCGGGCTGCCCATGATGCCGAGGCCGATGAAGGCGATCTTGCGGCTCATCGCGTGGTTCCTTACGTGGAGGGGGAGGGAGGTCACTTGGCGGCGCGCAGCTCGCGCGGGAGCCACCCGAAGCTGTCGGCGCTGACGCCGGTGGCGGGGCGGTACTCCAGGCCGATGCGGCCGGTGTAGCCGGCCGCGGTGAGGCGGCCGAAGAGGTCCTCGAAGTCCAGGTCGCCGGTGCCGGGCTCGTTGCGGCCCGGGGTGTCGGCGATCTGGACGTGGCCGATCCGGTCGGCGTAGGCGTCGATCACCGCGGCGAGGTCCTCGCCGTTGCGCGCCAGGTGGTAGAGGTCGCACAGGAAGCGCGCGTTGCCGAGGCCGGTGGCCGCGTTGACCTTGTCCACCACCTCGACGGCCGCGGCGGCGGTCACCAGCGGGTAGTCCGGCGACTCGGGGCGGTTGAGCGCCTCGATCAGCAGGACCGCGCCGATCCCGTGGGCGGCCTGCGCGGCCAGCACGAGGTTCTCCAGGGCGAGGGCGTCCTGCTCGGCGGGGTCGGCGCCCTCGACGCGGTTGCCGTACAGGGCGTTCAGCGCCTTGGTGCCGAGCGACTCGGCGAGGGCGGCGGTCACCGGCACGTTGGCGCGGAAGCGCTCCTGCTCGGCCGGCACGGAGACCGTACCGCGGGCGCCCTTGGTCAGGTCGTCCAGGAAGTTGAGGCCGGTCAGCTGCACGCCCGCGTCGGTGAAGGCCTTGCGGAGCTCGTCCAGCTCGGCCTGCGAGGGGTCGTGCTGCTCGCCGAAGGGCCACCACAGCTCGGCGGCGGTGAAGCCGGCCGCGGCCGCGGCGGCGGGGCGCTCCAGCAGGGGCAGCTCGCTGAACAGGATCGACAGATTGACCGTGTAGCTGTGCGCGGAAGCGGCAGTCATGTCCATCTCCTTCGTCTCTTCCGTCCCGACTTCCACGATCCGGAAGAGGGATTCTGTCTGGTGGAAGCATCTCCGCAGTCCGGAGAGAGTGTCAAGGCCGCCGCAACAATTTGTTGAAGTTGCCGACTCCCGCCCGCCGCCCGGCCCGTCCGCTGTCCGATCGACCAGCCCCTTCACCTCCGCACACCGCTCGCTAGAGTGAGCGCGTGCGATTGATGGTGGAGTTCACGACAGAGCCGTTCGAGCTGGACGGCTTCCCGGACCACGCGAAGGCGGCCCGCCGGGTCGTGGACGAGGCCGGCCTCGCCGTCTCGGTCGGCCCGTTCGGCACCAGTGCCGAGGGCGACGCCGAACAGGCGCTGGCCGCCGTCACCCGGCTGCTGCGCGAGACCCTGGAGGCCGGGGCCACCCGGATCTCCGTCCAGGTCAGCGTCCTCGGCGACGAGCAGTCCCCGGAAGGAGTGGGTACGCCGTGAGCAGTGCCCCGGAGCACCCGCTGACCGCCGCGATAAAGCCGCTGCTGGACGCGGTCGGCGCCACCGCGGTGGAGCCCGCCGAGGCGCGGCCCGACGACGTCGTCCTGGAGTGGGACGGCGCCCCGGCGCTGGCCGTCCGGCTGCCGCACCTGAGCAGTGCGCTCGACCGGCTGCTGGCCGAGATGGCCCGGCAGTACGACGGCCGGCCGCTCGCCGAGCTGGACCGCGCCGAGAAGCAGCACGTGGTGGCCCTGCTGGAGGAGCGCGGCGCGTTCACCGTGCGCCACGGCGTGGAGACGGTGGCGTCGGCGCTCGGCGTCAGCCGCTTCACGGTGTACAACTACCTGAACCGGCAGGACGGCACCAAGAAGGGCTGACCGGAGCGCCGCGTTCCGAGTCTGCACCGGAGGATCCGCCGGGCACACTTGGCGGATCACACACGACATGCGGCGGTAACCCGGCCCGTCGCGAAACGTAACCACCAACCGTTCAACAAAGTGTTGACGGCCCGGGGTGGCGGATCTAGCTTGTGCGAGTGGCACCACTCGTCAGGAGGTCCACCCGTGGCCAACCACCCCCCTGCTTCTCCCGCACCGGCCGGGGCGCTCGACGCCCTCGCGGCGGCCCCGGCCGCCGAGCTGCGGGAGACGCTGCTGGAGATCTGCTCCAGCCCCCGCTGGGCCGAGGCCGTCGCGGCCAGCGGACCCTGGTCCGACCGTGAGTCGCTGCTGGCCGCCAACGCGGCCGCGATGGAGGCCCTCACCCACGAGGACCTCGCCGACGCGATGGCCGGCCACGCCCGGATCGGTGCGCCCAAGGCGGGCGACGCCACCTCCGAGCGCGAACAGGCCGGCATCCGGGGCGCCGACGCGGCGCTCCTCGACGACCTGCACGCGGCCAACGCCGCCTACGAGGCGAAGTTCGGCCACGTCTTCCTGATCTGCGCGACCGGCCGCACGGCCGCCACCATGCTCGCCGCCCTGCGCGAGCGCCACCCCAACGACGCCGCCACCGAGGCGGAGATCGTCCGGGGCGAACTGCGCAAGATCAACGACATCCGCATCAACCGGCTGCTGGACGAGTCCTAGACTCCGACGGCCAGTTACTTCCTGCCATCAGTAAGGTCTTTCCTCCCATGACTGGCATCTCCACGCACGTGCTCGACACCAGCATCGGCCGCCCGGCCGAGGGCGTCCCGGTCGAGCTCGCACTGCACACCGAGGGTGGCTGGAAGGTGCTCGGCACCTCCGCCACGGACTCCGACGGCCGGGCCAAGGACCTGCCGGCCGCGGAGGCGGGCTCGGTCGTCCGGCTGCTCTTCGACACCTCCGCGTACTACGCGGCCAGGGGCGAGGCGGCGCCGTTCTTCCCCGAGGTATCGATCGTCTTCACGGTCGCGCCCGCGCAGCACCACTACCACGTGCCGCTGCTGCTCAACCCGTTCGGCTACTCGGTCTACCGCGGAAGCTAGTAGACCGACCTGGAAACTAGGAGCCATGTCATGGCCCATGTGCTCGGTCAGAACCAGTACGGCAAGGCGGAGAACCGCATCGTGCGGGTCTACCGCGACTCCACCCGGCACGAGATCAAGGACCTGAACGTATCGGTCTCGCTGCAGGGCGAGTTCGAGGACGTCCACCTCACCGGCTCCAACGCCAACTGCCTGCCCACCGACACGACGAAGAACACCGTCTACGCCTTCGCCAAGGAGTACGGGATCGAGTCGGCGGAGGCCTTCGGCATCACGCTGGCCCGCCACTTCGTGGACAACACCGAGCGGGGCGTGGTGCACAGCGCCCGGATCCGGATCGAGGAGTACGCCTGGGACCGGATCCGGACCCCGGACAGCTCGGCGCGCTTCATCGGCTCGGAGGAGGTCGGCCACTCCTTCGTCCGCACCGGCCAGGAGACCCGCACCAGCGAGATCGTCTACGACGGCGAGAACGTCCAGGTGATCTCCGGCCTCAAGGACCTGATCGTCATGAACTCCACCAACTCGGAGTTCTGGGGCTACATCAAGGACCGGTACACCACCCTCCAGGAGGCCTACGACCGGATCCTGGCCACCCAGGTGACGGCCCGCTGGAAGTACGGCTTCAACGGGCGCGACGACGAGGCCCAGCCGAACTGGAACCGGTCCTACAACCACGTGAAGCGCCACCTGCTGGAGGCCTTCGCGGAGACCTACTCCTACTCGCTGCAGCAGACCCTGCACGCGATGGGCACCCGGGTGCTGAACAACCGCTCCGAGGTGGACGAGGTCCGCCTGGAGCTCCCGAACAAGCACCACTTCCTCGTCGACCTGGAGCCGTTCGGCCTCAAGAACGACAACGAGGTCTACTACGCCGCCGACCGGATGTACGGCCTGATCGAGGGCACCGTGCACCGCGAGGGCGTCGTCCCGGTCATCCCGGTCGCCTGACCAGGCCCACGCGATGACCCCCGTCCGGTACCCCAGACGCCAACGGCCCCACCCGGCCGGCCGGTGCCGGACGACCCGCACCACTGCTTTCTCCACCCCCACCATCCGGAGAACGTGCCCCCTTCGCGGCGGCCGGCCCGGGGCGCTGGAGAGGCTGCCCGAGGAACCCTTGCACCGCCGTCCCGTCCTCGGGCCCTGCACACCGAAGCTGCCTCCAGCGCCACGGGCGCGCCGGGAGCCATGGGCACACGAGGGGCTCGACATGGCTATCCGCACCACCCGTACCACAGACGGCGGTTCCACCCTCACCGGACCCCCCGGGGTCCATCCCGTGGACGGGCTGCTGCCCCCGGTGAAGCTCTTCACCACCGGGCTCCAGCACGTCGCCGCGATGTACGCGGGCGTGGTCGCGCCCCCGCTCATCGTCGGCGCCGGCGTGGGACTCTCCCCCGCCGAGCTCGCCCTGCTCATCTCGGCCAGCCTGTTCACCGCGGGCCTGGCCACCCTCCTCCAGACCCTGGGCGTCTGGCGGATCGGCGCACGGCTGCCGTTCGTGAACGGCGTCTCGTTCGCCGGTGTCGCCCCGATGCTCGCCATCGCCAAGGAGCACGGCCCGAAGGACGCCCTCCCGGTGGTCTTCGGCGCGGTGATCGTCGCGGGGATCCTGTGCTTCCTCGCGGCGCCGTACTTCTGCCGGCTCATCAGGTTCTTCCCGCCGGTCGTGCAGGGCACCGTGATCACCCTCATCGGGGTGTCCCTGCTGCCGGTCGCGGTCAACTGGGCCCGCGGGGGCACCCCCGGCGCACCCGGCTACGGCTCGGTCCGGGCGATCGGCCTGGCCGCGCTGACCCTGGTCGCGGTGGTGCTCGGCAACCGCCTGCTGCGCGGGTTCTGGCAGCAGCTCTCGCTGCTGCTCGGGCTGGCCGTCGGCACCCTGGCGGCCTTCCCGCTGCACCTCGCCGACTTCGGCTCGGTCGGGAACGCGCAGGTCTTCGCGCTCCCGTCGCCGTTCCACTTCGGCGCGCCGGCCTTCGACGCCGCGGCGATCGTCTCGCTCTGCATCGTCATGGTGGTCTCGATGACCGAGTCCACCGCCGACATGCTGGCGCTCGGCCGGATCGTCGACCGGCCCGCCGACGAGCGGACGCTGGCGGCCGGCCTGCGGGCCGACGGCCTGGCCACCGCGGTCAGCCCGGTCTTCAACGGGTTCGCGTGCAGCGCCTTCGCCCAGAACATCGGGCTGGTGGCGCTGACCGGGATCCGCAGCCGGTTCGTGGTCGCCGCCGGCGGCGGCATCCTCGTCCTGCTGGGCCTCTTCCCGGTCCTCGGGTCGCTGGTCTCGCTCGTCCCCGCGCCCGTCCTGGGCGGGGCCGGGATCGTGCTGTTCGGCACGGTCGCGGCGAGCGGCATCCGCACCCTCGCCGAGGCGGGGTTGGAGTCCGGCGCCAACACCATCCTGGTGTCGGTCTCGCTCGGGGTCGGAATCATCCCGATCGCCGTCCCCACGTTCTACGACGCCTTCCCGGAGGCCGTCCGGACCCTGATGCACTCGGGGATCTCGGCGGGCTGCGTGGCGGCCGTCCTGCTCAACCTGCTCTTCCACCACGTCGGTGCCGCCCGCAGGTCCCCAACCGCCGAGGCGGCCGGCGCGGCGGTGTCAACGGCGACACCGTCCTGACCGGCAGGGGGCGCGCACCGCTCACCCGCGCGTCCCCTGCCCCCTCCCCCATAGGAGTCACGCCATGGCAGTCCAGCCCCCGCCCGCCGACCAGCGGATCGTCATCGAGAACGTCGCCATCGCCACGGTCGACGCCCAGGACACCGAGTACGCCCGCGGCCACGTCGTCATCCTCGGCAACACGATCGAGTCGGTCGGCGACGGCCCCGCCCCGCAGTGGCTGGACAACGTGGTGCGCCGGATCAACGGCGAGGGCCACCTGATCACCCCTGGCCTGGTCAACACCCACCACCACTTCTACCAGTGGATCACCCGCGGCCTCGCCCAGGACAACATCCTCTTCGACTGGCTGGTCGCCCTCTACCCGACCTGGGCCCGGATCGACGCCAAGCTGGTGCACGCCGCCACCCAGGGATCGGCGGCCGCGCTGCTCAAGTCCGGCTGTACCACCGCCTCCGACCACCACTACGTCTTCCCGCAGGGCGGCGGCGACATCCTCGGCGCGTCCATCGAGGGCGTCCAGGAGCTCGGCCTGCGCTTCACCGCGCTGCGCGGCTCGATGGACCGCAGCAAGAAGGACGGCGGCCTGCCGCCGGACCACGCGGTGGAGCGCACCGAGGACATCCTGGTCGCCTCCGAGGAGGCCGTCGACCGCTGGCACGACGCCTCCTTCGGCTCGATGCTGCACGTGGCGCTGGCGCCCTGCTCGCCGTTCTCGGTCTCCACCGAGCTGCTGAAGCAGTCCGCCGAGCTGGCCCGCCGAAAGGGCGTCCGGCTGCACACCCACGGCTCGGAGACGGCCGAGGAGGAGCAGTTCTGCAAGGAGCTGTTCGGCATGGGCCCGACCGACTATTTCGAGTCGACCGGCTGGCTGGGCGAGGACGTCTGGATGGCGCACTGCGTCCACATGAACGACTCCGACATCGCCAAGTTCGCCGAGACCGGCACCGGCGTCGCGCACTGCCCGTCCTCCAACGCCCGCCTGGCGGCCGGCATCGCCCGCGTCCCGGACATGCTGCAGGCCGGCGTGCCGGTCGGCCTGGGCGTGGACGGCACCGCCTCCAACGAGTCCGGCGAGCTCGGCACCGAGCTGCGCAACGCGCTGCTGATCAACCGCCTGCACGGCCGCCCGGACGCGCTGACCGCCCGCTCCGCGCTGCGCCTGGGCACCATGGGCGGCGCCCGGGTGCTCGGCCGGCAGAACGAGATCGGCTCGATCGAGGCCGGCAAGCTCGCCGACCTGGCGCTGTGGAAGATCGACGGCATCATGCACTCCTCGATCGCCGACCCGGTCGCCGCGCTGACCTTCGGTGCGCTGCCGCCGCTGGCCGTGCTCTTCGTCAACGGCAACGCCGTGGTCGAGCGGGGCCGGCTCACCACCGTCGACGAGGACCGGATCGCGCTGGCCTGCGCCCGGGCCGCCAAGGAGCTGGCCTCCCGCGTCTGACCCCCGAACTCCGGGCCGTACCAGGGACGGTACCCAGCCCGGACCCCGTCGCCGCCGGCCTGCCCGCACCTGGCCGGGTGGGAGCGCGGGGCCGGGGCGCCGCGCCCCCCCCCCCGGGGGGGGCGCGGGCGCGCCCGGGGCGGTTTGTAGAGTGTCACC
>NZ_JBHWBW010000317.1:0-9250 GCF_042735675.1 Kitasatospora sp. NPDC059571 | reverse complement strand
GCCGACGACGGCCGCCCGGTCGCGCTGGTGCCCCGCCCGGCCGGCGGACACCGCACGTACGACCCCGCCGGGCCCGCCGCCCGGCCCGACCGCCCGGTGCCGCTGCGCACCCGGGCCCTGCTGCTCCACCTCCCGTTGCCCGACGGGGAGGTGGGGCCGGCCGAACTCGCCCGCTTCGTCCTGCGGGTGCCCGGCGCACGCCGGGACCTCGGCCGGCTGGCCGCGACCGGACTGGCGGCAGCGCTGCTCGGACTGCTGGTGCCGCTGAGCACCGGCATCCTGCTGCCGAACCTGTTGGCCGCGGACCGGCACCCGGTGCGCTGGCTCGCGGTGCTGCTGGGCACCGCGGTCCTCGCGTCCTGGCTGCTGGTGATCGTCCGCAACACGGCCGCCGTCCGCCTGACCGGGCGGGTGCAGAGCGCGCTGGAACCGGCCGTCTGGGACCGTCTGCTCGGTCACGACGCCCGCTTCTTCCGCGACTACACCACGGGCGACCTGGTCCACCGCGCCAACGCGGTCGCCCAGGCCCGGCAGGCGCTCTCGGAGGTGCTGGTGGGCGCGGTGCTCGGGGCGGTCTTCGCCGTCTCGGGCCTCACCGTCCTGCTGCTGGTGGACGTCCGGTTCGGCGGGCTGCTGCTGCTCGCCGTGCTCGCGGTGGCCGGGGCGCTGCTCCTGCTCGGCCGCCGCCGCCAGCGCCACGAGAGCGAGGTGTTCGCGCTGCACGGACACCTCAACGGCGTGCTGTACGGCCTGCTGCTCGGGATCGACAAGATCCAGACGGCAGGCCGGGAGATCCAGGCGTTCGCGCGCTGGGCGGTGCCGTTCGCCGCCCAGAAGCGCGCGGACGCCGCCGCCCAGCGGATCGACGGGGCGGCCGCCGCCCTCACCGCAGCGCTGCAACCGCTGCTGCTGGCAGTGCTGCTGGCGGGGGCGGCAGCCGGCGGGTCCACCCCCGCCGGGCACCTGATGGCGGCCGGCGCCGCGGCCGGCCAGGTGGCCATGGCGCTCGGCCAGGTCACCCACGCCGCGGCCGGCGCATACGGCATCGCCCCGGTGCTGGACCGGCTGCGGCCGATCCTCGCGCCCGTCCGGCCCGCGGACGGCCCGCAGGCCCTCGCCGACCCCGGCGACCTGCACGGGGCGGTCGCCCTGGACGCGGTGACCTTCCGCTACCTGGGCACCGCCGCACCCGCACTCGACGGGGTGTCCCTGCACGCCGCCCCCGGCGAGCTGGTGGCCGTCGTCGGACCCTCCGGGGCAGGCAAGTCCACCCTGGTCCGGCTGCTGCTCGGCTTCGAACGGCCGGAGTCCGGGACGGTCCGCTACGACGGCCGCGACCTGGCGGGCCTGGACGCCCGGCTGGTCCGCCGCCGGCTCGGCGCGGTCCTCCAGCACGGCCGGATGCTGCGCGGCTCGCTGCTGGAGAACCTGGCCGGCAGCGACCCCGACATCACCGAGGAGCGGATCTGGGAGGCCGCCGAACTCGCCGGCATCGCCGACGAACTGCGCCGCCTGCCGCTCGGCCTCGGCACCCGGGTCGGCGAGGACGCCCAGGGCTTCTCCGGCGGCCAGGTGCAGCGCCTGCTGCTGGCGCGCGCCCTGGTCCGCCGCCCCGCCGTCCTGCTGCTCGACGAGGCCACCTCCGCCCTCGACAACGCCACCCAGCGCAGGGTCGCCGAGGCCGTCGCCGGCCTCGACACCACCCGCGTGGTGATCGCCCACCGCCTCAGCACCGTCCGCACCGCCGACCGGATCCACGTGCTCGCCGGCGGCCGCCTGACCGCCACCGGCACGTACGACGAACTGCTCGGCCACGACCCGCTGTTCACCCGACTCGCCCGACTCCAGGAGATGTGAGATGCCGCTCGACCTGCAGACCTGGCTCCGCCCCGTCGACGGCGCCTCCGTCCTCGCCGCCGCCGAGGCCGCGGACCGCACCGCCGACCCGGCCGGCACCGCCGGCCCCGATCCCGCCGCCGACGGCACCCGCCTGCTGCCCGGCCCCGCCCGCGGCGACGAACGGCTGCGCGCCCTGATCGCCGCCGCCGCCCCGTTCGGCGAACGCGCCGCCGCCCGCGCCGACGGCACCGCCGTCTTCGCCCCCGACCCGGACGAGGACCGCCGGGCCCGCGCCGCCGCCGTCGACACCTGGCTGCGCCGCGCCGCCGGCGAGCACGGCGGCGCCCCCGTGCTCCTCGACCACCTGGCCGCCACCGGCCGCCCGCTCGGCGAGGGCCTGCGCGGCGTCGTCCTCGCCGACCCGCAGCGGCTGCCCGACTGGGGCCACGCCCTGGCCGCGTTCCTGCGCACCCTGCCCGCCGCGCCGGGCCCGGCCACCACCGCCCCCGGCGCGCTCACCGCGGCCTTCGCCGCCGCCGCCGACGAGCTCCTCCCGTACGGGCCGGGCGGCATCCTCGGCGTCCCGGTCACCGACCGGGCCCGCGCCGACCTGGGCGCCGCCCTGGCCGCCCGCCTCACCGAGGCCTGCCGGCTCGCCCTCTGCCACGAGCTCCAGACCGCCACCGGCCGCCCGCGCGCCACCGACTGGGACGAGGCCGGCGGCCTGGACACCTCCCGGGAGGGCTGGCTCGCCCGGCTGGAGCGGCTGCCCGCCCTCGCCTTCCTGGTCGGCACCGTCTGCCGCCAGTGGCAGCACGTGCAGAGCGAGATGTTCGCCCGCCTCGCCGGCGACCGGCAGCTGCTCACCGACCGGATGTGGGGCGGCACCGACCCCGGCCCGCTCGACCGGATCCGCGGCGAGGCCGGCGACCGCCACGCCGGCGGCCGCTCGGTGGCGCTGCTGCACTTCGCGGGCGGGCAGGACGTGGTCTACAAGCCCAAGGACATGCGCCACGCCACCGCCTTCCTCGACCTCGTCCGCCGCCTCAACCGCGAACTCTCGCTCGACCTGCCGGTGCGCACCGTGCTGGTGCGCAGCGACCGCGGCGACGACGGCCACGCCGCCTCGCTCGCCACCGGCTGCGACGGCGACTACGGCTGGGAGGAGCTCGTCCCGCACCGCCCCTGCGCCGACCGCACCGGATTCGCCCGGTTCTACCGCCGCCTCGGCATGACGGTGCGCCTGGTCCAGCTGCTGGAGGGCCGCGACCTGTGGGCGGACAACCTGCTGGCGGACGGCGAGCACCCCGCCCTGATCGACCTGGAGTGCCTGCTCTACCCGCGGGTGCAGACCCCGCCCGCGATCAGCCCCGCCCACCACGGCCTGCTGGACGAACTGGAGTCCACCGTGGTGCGCACCGCGATGGCGTTCCAGCCGTGGACCCCGGCCCGGCAGACCCGCGCCCTGGACATCGGCTGCCTCTCCCGGATCGGCGGCCTGGAGTCCGCGCCCGGCGTGCCCGCCCTCCCGCTGCCGCCCTACCGCCCGGTCATCGCCACCGACGGCGGCGGCACCGAGGCCGCCGACCCGTGGCAGTACACCGCCGAGGTCGTCGACGGCTACCGCGAGATGCACTGGGCGCTGCACCGGTTGCGCGGCGAACTCGCCCACCCCGAAGGCCCGCTGGCCCCCTTCCGGGGCATCTGGGTGCGCTACATCTGGCGCCACACCTGGGACGGGTACAAGATCCTCTCGGCCTCCACCAGCCCGCTCGCCCTGGACAGCGGCGCGACCCGCGAGACGGTCATCGCCGGAGCCCTCCAGGGCGCCATCACCGCCGTCGCCGGCGACCCCGGGCGCGGCGACCTGCTGGAGGTCGTGCTCGCCGAACTCGACGCCTTCCGCCAGCTCGACATCCCGTTCTTCCGCTCGCTCACCACCTCCTCCTCGGCGTTCACCGCCGACGGCCGCGAGATCCCCGGCCACTTCCGGGACACCGGCTGGCAGCGCCTCCAGCAGCGGGTCGCCGAACTCGACGGCTTCGACCTGGACGCGCACACCGCCGTCCTCAGCGGCTGCATCGACGCCGCCCGCGACGGGAGCGAGGACCCGGCGCCCGCGCCGGGCCGGGCCCGCCCGGCCGGCCGCGCCGCGGCCCCCGGCAGCGGCGAACTCCTCGACGCCGCCGTGCGGATCGGCGACCGGATCCTCGCCGACCGCCGCGGCACCGGCTGGCTCGGCCAGAGCTGGTACCCCGGCACCGGCCTGCGCCAGGTCGAGGTGCTCTGCATCGACCTGATCACCGGCACCCCCGGCCTCGCCGTCCTGTTCGCCGAACTCTGGGCCGCCACCGGCGAACCGCGCTTCCACCGCGCCGCCCACCGCACCCTCACCGACGCCGTCGGGCTGATCGACCCCACGGCGCCCCGCGCCTTCGCCTTCGCCGCCGACTCCCGGCTGGCCGGCGGCACACCCGTCCCCGGCGGCCTCGCCGGCCCCGGCTCGCTGATCCACGCCCTCGCCCGCACCGCCCCCCTGCTCGGCACCCCCGAACTCCTCGCCGCCGCCCAGGCCCTCGTCCCCGGCGCGCTCGCCGTCACCGTCCCCGCCGCGGCCCGCCCCGGCCGGCCCGCCCGCACCCCGTTCCCCGACACCCCGCTCGGCAGCGCCGGCCTGCTGCTCAACCTGCTGCGGCTGCGCCGTGCCACCGGCCCCGGCCACACCCCGACCGAGGACGGCATCCGCACCCTGGCCGCCGCCGCCCTCGCCCACCTCACCGCCGACCAGGACCCGGCCGACCCCGAGGGCGACCACGGCTTCCTCGACCTCGTCCCCGCCGGGACGGACTCGGTCGCCGCCGCGCTCGCCCGCGCCGCCGCCGAGGCGCCCGCCCTGCTCGCCGACCCGGACGCCGTCCGCGACCTGCTGCGCGGCCACCGCTTCGCCACCGCCGCCCGCTCCGGCCGGCTCGCCTGCCTGGACACCGCCGTCGCCCTCGGCGCCTCGACCGTCGACCCCGGCGAACTCGCCGCGCTCACCCCGCCCGTCGGCGCCCGCCGGATCGCCGCCCGCACCGGCCGCGACCTGGTCGCCACCGCAGGCGAGGCCCTCACCGCCGCCGAGGCCGGCCTGCTGCACACCCTCCCCGAGAGCGCCGACTCGCTGCTGCCCGGCCCGTTCTACGACGGCCGCGAGGCCGCCGGCCTGCTCGTCGGCGAACTCCTCGCCCGCCACCGAGCCACCGGCCGCTGGTACCCGGAGCGCGCCGCCGACGACCGGATCAACCTCGGCGCCCTGGACGGCTCCGCCGCCGTCGGCCTGCTGCTGCTGCGCCTGCTCGACCCCGCCACCGCCCCGCTCGCCACGCTGCGCTGACCCGCCCTCGCCCAAGGAATGACGCCATGTCCGAACACGCCACGATCGGCTTCAAACGCCACTTCACCCCGTACGTCGTCGCCGGCGAGGGCCTGTACCTGGTCTCCGAGCGCGGTGTCTCCGTCGTCGACGGCACGCTCGCGCAGGCCCTCGCCCCGCTGCTGGACGGCACCCGCACCGCCGAGCAGATCGGTGCCGCCCTCGACGGGACGGTGCCCGCCGACCGGGTCCGCAGCGCCGTCGACCGGCTGCGCGCCGGCGGCTACCTCGCCGACGGCGCACGGGTCGAGGACCCGTCCGGCGCCGCCTGGTTCGAGATGGCCGGTCTCGACGGCGCCGCCGCCTCCGCCGCCCTGCACACCGCCCGGGTCCGCGTCGAGGTGTACGGCGACCTCGACCCGCAGCCCTTCCTCGACGCACTCGCCGCCGCCGGGGTGAGTGCGTCCCCGGACGCCGAGTTCACCGTCGCCCTCACCGAGGACTACCTGCACCCCGGCCTCGCCGAGCGCGACCGCGAGGCCCGCGCGAGCGGCCGGCCCTGGCTGCTCGCCCGGCCCGTCGGCTCGATCGTCTGGGTCGGCCCGGTGTTCGTCCCCGGCCCGGCCGACGACCCGTCCGCCACCGGCTGCTGGGAGTGCCTGGCGCACCGGCTGTCCGCCAACCGGCAGTCCCTCAGCTACCTGCAGCACCGGCTCGGCCAGGACGGGCCGATCTCCACGGCGGGCGCCCAGTTCGCGCCCACCCTCGGCACCGGGGCCCAGCTCGCCGCCCTGGAGGCCGCCAAGTGGCTGGCCGGCGTCCGCCCCGCCGAACCCGTGGTGCTCACCCTGGACACCGTGCTGCTGGAGACCGAACGCCACCGCCTGGTCCGCCGGCCGCAGTGCGCGGCCTGCGGCGACGCCGGCCTGATGGAGCGCCGCCAGCTCGCCCCGGTCGCCTTCGAGAGCCGCCCCAAGGCGTTCACCGCCGACGGCGGCCACCGCTCCGCCTCCCCGGAGGACATGCTGGAGCAGTACCGCCCGCAGCTCTCCCCGATCACCGGCGTGGTCACCTCGCTCGTTCCGGCCGGCCGCACCCCGACCGGCCTGCGGGTCTACGTCTCGGGCCAGAACCTCTCCCGCCGCAGCGGCGACCTGCGCCAGCTCCGCACCGGCCTGCGCGCCCTCAGCTGCGGCAAGGGCCGCACCGACGTCCAGGCCAGGGCCAGCGCCCTCGGCGAGGCCATGGAACGCTACTCCGGCGTCTTCCAGGGCGACGAGGCCCGCCGCACCGCGAGCTTCAGGGAACTCGGCGACGCCGCGATCCACCCCGCCCGCACCCTGCTCTACAGCGACCGCCAGTACGCCGAGCGCGACCGCTGGAACGCCCGGCCGTCGATGTTCAACACCGTCCCCGAACGCTTCCGCGAGGACGAGCGGATCGAGTGGTCGCCCGCCTGGTCGCTCACCGAGCAGCGCACCCGCTGGCTGCCCACCATGTCCCTCTACTACGGCTACCGGCACCGCAACGGCTTCTTCGCCGCCGGCGACTCCAACGGCTGCGCCGCCGGCACCTCCTTCGAGGACGCCGCCCTCCAGGGCTTCCTCGAACTCGTCGAACGCGACGCCGTCGCCCTCTGGTGGTACAACCGGGTCCGCCGCCCCGCCGTCGACCTCGACGCCTTCGGCGACCCGTACGTCGACCGGCTGCGCGAGGTCTACCACGGGCTGCACCGCGAGATCTGGGCGCTCGACCTCACCTCCGACTTCGGCATCCCGGTCGTCGGCGCGTTCTCCCGGCGCACCGACAAGCCCGCCGAGGACATCCTGATCGCCTTCGGCGCCCACCTCGACCCGCACATCGCGCTGACCCGCGCACTCACCGAGATGAACCAGTTCCTCGGGCCCGTCGCCGGCGACGCCGACGGCACGGTGACCTACACCGGAGCCGACCCGGAGCAGAAGGCCTGGTGGACCACCGCCACCCTGGCCAACCAGCCCCACCTGCTGCCCGACCCGGCCGCCCGCGCCGCCGGCCCCGCCCGCTGGGCCGTCCTCGCCGGGCACGACCTCGCCGACGACCTGGCGCTCGCCCGGCGCCTGGTCGAGGAGCGCGGCATGGACTTCCTCGTCCTCGACCAGACCCGCCCCGACGTCGGCCTGCCCGTCGCCAAGGTCGTCGTCCCCGGCATGCGGCACTTCTGGGCCCGCTTCGCCCCCGGCCGGCTGTACGACGTCCCGGTCCGGCTCGGCTGGCTCGGCGCACCGACCGCCGAGGCCGACCTCAACCCCGTCCCGATCTTCATCTGATGACGCCGCACCCGGCCGCCGCCCCCGCGCGGGCGGCGGCCCGGCCGGCCGGACCGCGGCGCGCCCGCGGCCCCTCCGGCACCCCGTCCCGTCCGTCCCGCACGGAGAAGAGGTACACCCGATGACCGTGACCGAACAGCTGCCCCCCGGCCTCGCCGCAGGCGGCGGGCCGCTGCGCACCCTGCTGCGGCTGCGCCCCGAGGTGGAGGTCACCGCGCAGGGCGACGACCTGGAACTCAGCCACCCCTGGGGCCGCCAGCGGGTGCACGCGCTCGGCGCGGAGACCGTCCGCCGGCTAGCCGTGCTCACCGAGGAGGCCGCCGACCTCGCCGACCTCGCCGACGGCGGCCGGCTGTTCCACCTGCTGCGGCGCTTCCCGTACCTGGTCACCACGACCCTCGCCGACCCGCTGGGGGAGCCGCTGGCGACCGCCGTCCCGATCGCCCGCTCCGCCGACCTGCCGGGCCTGGCCCGCGCCACCGCGCCGCAGGTGGTCCTCTCCCGCTTCGCCTACCTGCGCCGGCTGCCGGAGGAGCACGCCGGGGCGTGTGTGCTGGAGTCCCCGACGGCGCCGTTCCGGCTCACCCTGCACCGGCCGGCCGCCGGGGCGTTCGTCGCCGCGGTCACCGCCGCCCGCCCGGTGGCCGAGGCGGCCCTGCTCGCCGGGCTCGACCCGGAGACCGGGCAGGCGCTCGCCGCACTGCTCGCCGGCGCCGGCTTCCTGGACGACGGCGCGACCGGGGAGCCCCCGCTCTGGGACTTCCACGACCTGCTCTTCCACGCCCGCAGCCGCCCCGGCCGGCACGACTACCCGAGCGGCGGCGTCTTCGCCCACCCCGAGATCGCCCAGCTCCCGGCCGTCCCCGGCACCGGCGCGCGCGAGGAGGACGGCGCCGGCATCGACCTCCCGGTGCCCGACTGGGACGAGGTGGTGGCCCGCGACCCGGCCCTCAGCGAGGTCCTGGAGGGCCGCCGCTCGGTCCGCGCGTACGCGGACACCCCGGTCACCCTCGCCCAGCTCGGCGAACTCCTCTACCGGGTGGCCCGGGTGCGCCGGATCATCCCGGGCGACCCGGCCGACCCGCACGGCTACGACATCGTGGACCGCCCCTACCCGGCCGGCGGCGCGACCGGTGAACTGGAGGTCTACCTCTCGGTCGTCCGCTGCGACGGCCTGGTGCCCGGGGTGTACCGCTACGACGCGGCGGCCCACCGGCTGCGTCCGCGCCCGTTCGCCGGGCCGGGCGACGAGGCGGCGTTCCGCGAGCTGATGACCGCGGCCTGGCGGGCGACCGGCTGCACCGTCGACCCGCAGGTCCTGCTGACCGTCACCTCGCGGTTCGGCCGGCTCTCCTGGAAGTACAGCCAGATCGCGTACGCGCTGACGCTCAAGCACGTGGGGGTGGTCTACCAGACGCTCTACCTGGTGGCGACGGCGATGGGCCTGGCGCCGTGCGGCCTCGGGTCGGGCGACACGGACGCGGCGGCGCGGGCACTCGGCCTGGACTGGACGGCGGAGTCCTCGGTGGGCGAGTTCCTGATCGGCAGCCGGCCGGCGGGGATCGCGCGCAGCGCCCGCGGATTCGCCGACGTGGTGGCGCAGGCCCGCGCCGACTGAGCCGGCGCGGGCACTGGTCGCGCGGACGGCCCGCCGGGGGCCGGCGGCGCAGCACGCCCGGATGCCCGGACAAGGCGGGGGGCCCCCCGCCGGGGGGGGGGGGCCCCGCGGGAAGGGGGGGGGTGGTGT
>NZ_JBHWBW010000316.1:4298-9293 GCF_042735675.1 Kitasatospora sp. NPDC059571 | reverse complement strand
GGCCCCTGCCCCGCCCGCGACGGTGTGCGGCGGGTCAGACCCGGCCGGCCGGCTCCGGCTCGCCGTCCGGGACGACGGTCAGCGGCCGGGGGGCGGCACTGTCGCCGTGGCCGGGCCACCAGGCGGCGCGGCCGAGCAGGGCGGTGAGCGCCGGGGTGAAGAACATCGCCATCACGAAGGCCGAGACGATGATGCCGAAGGCGATCGAGAAGCCGAGCTCGCTGAAGAGCGAGTTGCCGGCCAGCAGCATGGTGCCGAAGGTGGCCGCCAGGATGAAGCCGGCCGCCGCGACGGTCGGGCCGCCGTGCCGGATGGCCTCGCCGGCCGCCTCGCGGGGGCTGCGGCCCTCCTGGGCCTCCTCGCGCAGGCGGGCGATCATCAGGATGTTGTAGTCGGTGCCGATCGCCACCACGAAGAGGTAGACGAAGATCGGCAGCATGAACATCAGGCCGGGCTCGCCCTGGATCTTCTGGAAGACCAGGGTGGTGGCGCCGAGGGTGGCGCCGAAGCCGAGGCCGACCGAGGCCATCAGGTACCAGGGGGCGACGACGCTGCGCAGCAGCAGGCCGAGGATGACCATGATGAGCAGCGCGGCGATCGGGAAGACCAGCGAGTAGTCGTGCGCCATCGCGGTGTTGATGTCCTTGTACACCGAGGTGATGCCGCCGACGTAGGCCTTGGTGCCCTGGGGCGCGGCGTCGTGGGCGACGGTGCGCAGGCCGCCGATGGTGTCGATGGCCTCGTTGCTGGCCGGGGCGTCCTTGAGCATCACGGTGAAGTCGGCCGTGCGGCCGTCCTTGCTCAGCTGCGGCTTGGGCAGCACCTGGGCGATGCCGGGGGCCTTGGTGAGCGCAGTGCCGAAGCCGCTGACGGCGGAGTCGCCGAGGGCGGTGTCGCCGGTCGAGGTGAGGTAGACGTGGCTGGGGTCGGCGGCGCCGGCCGAGAACGCGCCCATGAGGGTGTTCTGGACGACCATCGACTCCTTGGTCTTCGGCATGGAGCTGCCGGCCAGGTCGAAGGTGCCCTGGTAGCCGAAGGCGGCGAGGGCCAGGGCGATCAGCACGGCGCCGGAGCCGACCGCGGCGAACAGCGGGCGGCGCTGGACGGTGCGCCCGATGGCGGCGAAGCGGGCGTCGGACGGCTCGCGCTGCCAGGCCTTGGACGGCCAGAACAGCACCCGCTCGGGGATCAGCGAGAGGATCGCGGGGACGAGGGTGACCGAGGCCAGGGCGGTGACCAGGACGGCGATGGCCAGCGAGGGGCCGAGCGCCTTGAACATGCCGAGGCTGGAGAGGATCAGGACGGCGAAGGCGACCGCGACGGCGCCGGCGGCGGAGGCGATGGCCTCGCCGACCCGGCCGACCGCGTTGGCGACGGCGTCCTTGCGGCTGTCGCCGGCCCGCAGCCGCTCGCGGTAGCGGAACATCAGGAACAGGAAGTAGTCGGTGCCGACGCCGAAGAGGACGACGATGAGGATCGCCGACATCGAGCTGTCGGACTTGAGTCCGAAGAGCTTGCTGGCGTAGCCGATCAGGCCGTTGGCGACCATCGAGTAGACGAAGATCGACAGCACCGGCAGGAACGCGATGATCGGGCTGCGGAAGATGATCCCCAGGGTGACCAGGATGATCACGACCGTGCCGAGGCCGATCAGCATGTTGGCGGTCTTGGAGGAGTCCTGCTGGTCGTAGTTCATCGCGGCCTGGCCGCCGACGAGCATCTTGACCGGGGTGCCGGCGGTGAGCTCGGCGCCGCCGTCGCGCAGGGCCTTGGCGGCGTCGCCGGCCTCGGGCTTCTGCATGATGCTCTTGTCGATGGCGATCATCGACAGGCCGTACTTGCCGTCCTTGGAGAAGGACTGCGGGCCGACCGGCAGGATCGTCTCGACGGACTTGATGTGCTTGTCGGTGAGGCCCTTGACGACCTTGCCGACGGTGGCCTTGTCCGCGTCGGTCAGCGGCGCGCCGTCGGTGCGCTCGAACATCGCGATGGCGGACGGGGTGAAGTTGGCCGGGAAGGCCTTCTCCTGGATCTGCGAGGCCTGGATGGACTCGTAGTGCTTGGGCAGGAACGCGCTCTCGTCGGTCTGCGCGGTGAGCGCGGGCGCGGTGCCGATGATCGCGATCGCGGCCACGACCCAGGTGGCGATCACCCACCAGGCCCGCCTGACGACGAAGTCTCCGATTCGGTGGAACATGCTCGTGATGCCTCCTGGGCATGGTTCACCGCAGCCCTGGGGACGGGGACGGGCGACGGCAGGACCGGGCGCGGGACGGCGGCGTCCGCCGCCCCCTAGCCGGTCGGCAGGTAAGGACGTGTACGGGCATCCTATGCGACTTTACTTGCCGCCCGGCAAGGAACCCCTTGCTCCGGGACACCCCTAGGGGGCCGGTGCCGCGCCCCCGATCCATCCTCACCTGCACGGCAAGTGGTTTTCCTCCTGCCCCGGGTGGATCCGCCTCCGCCTCAGGGTGGATTCCGCCCCGCCCCCGAGGAGGAGGCCCGGGTAGGGACAACCCCACCCCCGCACCTCGGGTCAGGCCCAGGGTCGACTCACCCGCTGGCCCGATTCCGCGTCAGGCCGGCACTTCCTAGGGTCGGTTGTGCCGCCGGAGCGCACCCGGCGCACCGGCTCCGGCGGCCCGAGGACCGCCGCTCTCCCTGGGGGATTCACCGTGACACCCAAGCTCGGACTGGCCGCCTCGATGGGCGCCTGGAGTGCGAGACACCGCAAGACCGCGGTCTTCGGCTGGCTGCTCTTCGTCGTCCTCGCCGCCTACCTCGGCGGCGTCCACGGCAGCACCAAGGTCACCGACGCCGAGTCGATGCCCGGCGAGGTCGCCCGGGCCGCGAAGATCCTCGACGACGCGGGGATCAAGACACCGGCCGGCGAGACGGTGCTGGTGCAGAGCGCCGCCCGGACCGCCGACGACCCGGCCTTCCACGCCCTCGTCGACCAGACGCTGGCCGCCGTCCGCGCCACCGGCAGGACCGCCGACCTGCGCAGCCCGTACGACACCGGGGCCGTCTCCGCGGACCGGCACGCGGCGCTGATCCAGTTCACCGTGGCCGGCGAGGACCGCGACCAGGCGGTGGCCAACGTGCCCGCGGTGCTCTCCGCGGTCGCCGGCGTGCAGGCCGCCCACCGCGACGCCACCGTCGCCGAGCTCGGCGAGGCCAGCTCCGGCAAGTGGGTCCAGGACCAGTTCAAGAACGACTTCCAGCGGGCCGAGTGGACGGCCGTGCCGCTCGCGCTCGGCATCCTGCTGATCGCCTTCGGCGCCGTGGTCGCCGCCGTCCTGCCCGTGGTGCTCGCCCTCACCGCGTTCATCGCGGCCGGCGGACTGGTCGCCCTCAGCAGCGGGATCCTGCACACCAGCGACGACGCCAGCTCGGTGATGCTGCTGGTCGGCCTCGCCGTCGGCGTCGACTACTGCCTGTTCTACCTGCGCCGCGAGCGCGAGGAGCGGGCCGCCGGACGCGACGCCGCCGGCGCCCTGCGGGTCGCCGCCGCCACCTCCGGCCGCGCCGTGCTGGTCTCCGGCGTCACCGTGGTGGTCGCGATGGCCGGCATGTTCCTCACCGGGATCGCCGACTTCCAGGCGATGTCCTTCGCCACCATCCTGGTCGTGATCACCGCCGTGCTCGGCTCGCTCACCGTGCTGCCCGCCCTGCTCTCCATGCTCGGCGACCGCGTCGAGAAGGGCCGCCTGCCGCTGCTGCACAAGCTGCGCCGCACCGACGGCGCCGCCGGCGGCCGGCTCTGGAACGCCCTGCTCACTCCGGTGCTGAACCGGCCGCTCGCCGCCACCGTGCTCGCCGGCGGCCTGCTGCTGGGCCTCGCCGCCCCGCTGCTCACCATGCACACCGCCAACCTCACCTTCCAGCAGCAACTGCCCGCCGGAAACAGCCTGGTCGCCACCTCCAAGGCCATCCAGGCCGCGTTCCCGGGCAGCCCCTCCCCCGCCACCGTCGTCGTCAGGGCCGACGCCATCGACTCGCCGGCGATGCGGCAGGCGATCGCCGACCTGCAGGCCAGGGCGCTGGCCACCGGTCGGATGCACGGACCGATCCAGGTCACCGTGCACCGGGAGCAGAACGTCGCCCTGATCGACATCCCGCTGAACGGCAGCGGCAACGACGACACCAGCACCGCCGCCCTCACCGCGCTGCGCAAGGACGTGATCCCCGCCACGGTGCTCAAAGTGCCCGGCGCCGAGGCCCCGGTCACGGGCAGCACCGCGGGCTCGCACGACTTCAACCGGCAGATGTCCGACTCCATGCTCCCGGTCTTCGGCTTCGTGGTCGCCTTCGCCTTCCTGCTGATGCTCTGCTCGTTCCGCTCGCTCGGCATCGCGGCCACCGCGGTGGTGCTCAACCTGCTCTCGGTCGGCGCCGCGTACGGCGTGCTGGCGCTGGTCTTCCAGCACGGCGTCGGCGCCTCGCTGTTCGGCACCACCGGCGTCGGCGCGGTGGAGAGCTGGGTCCCGCTGTTCCTGTTCGTGATCCTCTTCGGCCTGAGCATGGACTACCACGTCTTCGTGGTCTCCCGGATCAAGGAGGCGCACGACCGGGGCCTGACCACCCGGGCCGCCGTCTCCCACGGCATCCGCTCCACCGCCGGCGTGGTCACCAGCGCCGCGGTGATCATGGTCGGGGTGTTCGCGGTCTTCGGCACGCTCTCCATGCAGTCGATGAAGCAGATGGGCGCCGGCCTCGCGGTCGCCGTCCTGGTCGACGCCACCGTCATCCGCGCGGTGCTGCTGCCCGCCGTGATGACCCTGCTCGGCGAGCGCAACTGGTACCTGCCGCGCTGGCTGAACTGGCTGCCGAACCTGTCGCACGGCGCCGACATCCCGCCGGTCACCCCGGCCGCCGCCGCCCCCGCCGGACTGCACCTGCCCGACGGCGGCCGGCCGCGCGACGCCCGGGTCTGACCCCGCCCCGCCCCCGAGGCCGGGTCCCGGGGGCGGCGGGGGGCGGGGCGGGCGCGCG
>NZ_JBHWBW010000316.1:0-4288 GCF_042735675.1 Kitasatospora sp. NPDC059571 | reverse complement strand
GCCCTGCACCGGCTCGGCCACCGGGTGTACGCCACCGCCCGCCGCCCCGAGACGCGGGGCGCGCGGGCCCGCCCCGGGCGGGCCCCCCCCCCCCCGGCCGTGCGCGGGCGGTGCGCCAGGATGGTCCGGTACGCCACCGCGAGGAGCCCGATGACCGCCTTCGACGAGGGCCGCGCCCGCGCCCTGCTGGCCGCGGCCTGCCGCGCCGCCGACCTGCCCGCGCCGGACGGTGCCCGGCTGCTCGCCCTCGGCGAGAACGCCGTCCTCGACCTCGGCGGGCCCGCGGTGGTGGCCAAGGTCGGGCGCGCCCCCGATCTGCTCCCGCGCGCCGCCCGCGAGGTGGCCGTGGCCGACTGGCTGGACGGCGCGGGCATCCCGGTGGTCCGCCCCTTCCTGCCCGGGCCGGTCAGCGCCGACGGCCACCCGGTCACCTTCTGGCACCGGCTGCCGCCGGCCGTCCGGCCCGCCCGCAGCGCCGACCTCGCACCGCTGCTGCGGGCCCTGCACGCGCTGCCCGCACCGCCCTCGCCGCCCGCCCCGCTCGGCCGCCGCGACCTGCTCGCCCCCGTCGACCGCTGGCTCGCCGCGGCCGCCGGCCACATCGATCCGGCCGACGCCGCGTACCTGCGCGCCCGCAGGGAGACCTTCGTCACGGCGGCCGCCGGACTGACCCCCCACCTGCCGCCGGGAATCGTCCACGGCGACGCCCTCCCCCGCAACGTCCACGTCGGCCCGGACGGCCCCGTCCTGCTCGACCTGGAGAACGTCTCCGACGACCTGCGCGAGCACGACCTCGTCGTCCTGGCACTCAGTCAGGACCGTTACGGAGTACCGGCCGAGGAGTACCGGGCGTTCACCGACGGGTACGGCTGGGATGTCCGGGACTGGGCGGGATTCGCCGTGCTGCGCGGCGCCCGGGAGACCGCGAGCGCCGCCTGGGTCGCCCAGCACGTGCCCGGCAGCCCCGCCGCGGCGGCCGAGTTCCGGCGCCGGGTGGACTCCTTGCGCAACGGCCGGACCTCCGTACGCTGGTATCCGTTCTGAGACCCGCACGGACCGGGTCCGTTCGTACGAAGACGACGGAACCGGCGCCCGCCGGCTGACGTCGTCCCCGGCACATGCCCCCACCCGGGGTGGCCGGTACGACGTCAGGAGTCGTCACCATGCGGAAGCCCAGCCCCCGATCCCGCCGCGCCCTCGGCCTCGGCCTCGCCGCGCTGCTCACCCCGGCCGTCGTCGCCGGGTGCAGCTCGGTGCCCGCGCAGCGCACCAGCGCTGACGCGGGCCGGACCACCGCCGCCGCCGTCGCCCCGCACGGATCGGCCACCTCGAGCCCCACGGCCACCGCGAGCGCCGTGATACCGGCCCAGCGCAGCTCCTCGGCCGCCCCCACCGCCGCGCCGAGCACCGGCACGCCCACCGCGTCCGCCGGCGCGGCGTCCTCCGGCGCCACCGCCGGCACCACGCCGTCGGCGAGCGCGTCCCCGCCGACCGGCAGCCCCACCGGGCACCCGCACCACATCATCCGCAGCACCGCGAGCGGCGGCCGCACCGTCGCGCTGACCTTCGACGACGGCCCGGGCCCGGCCACCCGCCCGATCCTCGACCTGCTCGCCGAGTACCACGTGCACGCGACCTTCTGCCAGGTCGGCAAGGAGGTCGAGCGGGACCCGGGCGCCGTCCGGCGCATCCTCGCCGAGGGCCACCGGCTCTGCGACCACACCGTGGACCACCCGCAGCCGATGCACACCCAGTCCTACGAGCAGCAGGTCCACGAGGTCGTCGACGCCCGGCAGGCGATCGTCGACGCGGGCGGCCCCGGCACCCAGGTGGGCTGGTTCCGTGCGCCCGGTGGCGACTTCGAGGCCGCCAACGAGGCCATCGCCGCCCAGCACGGCATGAGCTCGCTCGGCTGGTCGGTCGACCCGCGCGACTGGTCGCGCCCCGGCGTGCCCGCCATCGTCGCCAACGTGCAGCAGCACGTGCGGCCGGGCGCGGGCCGCGGGGGTGGCGGCGCCCGGGCGCGCGCGACCCCCCCCTGGTGGTGGGGCCCCCCCCGGCCCCCCCCCCTCCCCCCACCCGCCGCGCCCGAGTGGGGGGGCGGGGCCGTGTCGGGCCCCCCCCCCCCGGCGGCGGCGACCGCAGCCAGACCGTCGCCGCCCTGCGCCAGCTGCTGCCGTGGCTGGTCTCCCAGGGCTACACCTTCGACTTCCCGGCCGCCGACTGACCCGGGCCGGCGGCGCCGGTCAGCCGGCCGCCGTGACCGGCGCCGCCGGGCCGTAGGGCACGACCGGCCAGGCCGGGTCTATCGAGGCGTGCGGGTCGGAGGTGCGGCGCAGGTACTGCTGGAAGGAGGCGGCCTGCTCGGCCGCGGCCCGCACCTGGAGGGCATGCAGGTCGGCGAGCGCGATGCCGCCGACCGCCGGGAACGCCTGGCCGACCCGGCGGGCGACCCGGGCGGCCGCGACCGCGTCGGCGCCGGCCTGGTGGGCGCCGGCCAGCACCACGCCGTAGTGCTCGCACAGGGCCTGGAGGTTGCGCTTGCCGCGCCGGTAGCGGTCGGCGTGCTTGTCGAGGACGAGCGGGTCGATCACCGGGGCCGGCGCCCCGCCGACCCGGGCGGAGAGCGGGACGACGCCGTGCCGGCGGCACTCGCGGTCGAGCAGCGACAGGTCGTAGCGGGCGTTCATGATCACCAGGGGGACGCCGCCGGCCAGGGCCTCGGCGATCGCCCGGGTGATCTCCTCGACGGCCTCGCGGGCGCGCACCCCGCGGCCCCTGGCCTGCTCGGTGGAGATCCCGTGGATGGCGCTGGCCTCGGCCGGGATGGGTATGCCCGGGTCGACCAGCCAGTGCCGCTCGGCGGAGACGGTGCCGTCCGCCTCCAGCCGGACCAGCGCGGCCGTGACGATCCGGTCGTGCTCGATGTCGGTGCCGGTGGTCTCCAGGTCGAAGGCCAGCAGGGACGCGCCGAGCCAGCTCATCGCCGGGCCCCCCGTCCGGTGCGCCGGTCGGACGCGGCCGGCCGCCTCCTGCATCGCGTCATGTGGCTGTCCTTCCGTCGCTGCTGGCATGACGGGGACCATCATCGCGTGCACCTGTGACAGCCCCGCCGGGCGGGGCGCCGGCGGGGCTGCGGGAGGGGGCGGGGCGTCAGGCCAGCAGCGCCCGGCCGAGCCAGTCCGAGGCGTCCCGCACACCCGGCAGCGCGAAGAAGTAGCCGCCGCCGACCGGCGACAGGAAGTCGGCCAGCGGTTCGTGCACCAGCCGGGTCTGGACGGCCTCGAACTGCCGTACCACGTCCTGCTGGTAGCAGCAGAACACCAGGCCCATGTCGAGCCGGCCGGCCCCGTCGGTGCCGCGGTCGTAGTTGAAGCCGCGCCGCAGGATCCGCGAGTCGGCGGTGGCTGCGGTGCGCGGGTTCGCCATCCGGATGTGCGCGTTCAGGGCGATCACGGCGCCGTCCGGGTCCTTGGCGTACGCCGGGGGGTCGGTCTCGGCGCGGCCGCCGAGCGGCGCGCCGTCGCCCTTGCGGCGGCCGATCATCCGTTCCTGCGCGTCGCGGGCGACGCCGTCCCAGGCCTCCACCCGCATCCGGATGATGCGCAGCACCTGGTAGCTGCCGCCGGCCGCCCAGGGCGGCTCGCTGCCGTCGGTGGCGGCCCAGACCAGGCCGTCCATCAGCCGGTCGGAGGTGGTGTCGGGGTTGACGATGCCGTCCTTGAAGCCGAGCAGGTTGCGCTGGGCGCCGTCCGGGCGGGAGCTGTTCTGGAATCCGTCGATCCGCCAGCGCAGGCGCAGCGCGCCGCCGGCGGAGCGCAGCAGGTCGCGCAGGGCGTGCAGGACGGTGTCCTGGCTGTCGGCGCAGATCTGCAGGGAGAGGTCGCCGTGCAGTTCGGCGTCCTGGAGGTCGTCGTCGGGGAAGGCGCGCATCGGGGTGAGCCGGGCGGGCCTGAGGTCGGCGAGGCCGTAGCGGTCGTCGAAGAGGGAGGCGCCGACGCCGACGGTGACCGTGAGGTTGTCGGCCTGGACGACCGGGCCGAGCAGTCCGCTGTCGTCCGGTGGGGCGGCACCGCCGGCGGTGAGGAAGCGGATCCGGTCGGTGAGGGTGCGCAGCAGCTGTTCCAGGCCGGCCCGGTCGGCGGCGGTGGTGTCGAGGGCGGCGAAGGTGGCGTAGCCCTGGGCGGGGGTGAGGATGCCGGCCTGGTGGACGCCGTGCCGTCGGTGGCGAGGATGGACTGGCTCGTCTCGATCTGGATCTCGAACCCGATCCGGCCCCGCTCAAGCC
>NZ_JBHWBW010000315.1:0-9318 GCF_042735675.1 Kitasatospora sp. NPDC059571 | reverse complement strand
CAGCATCCGCACGCCGTCCCGGGCCCCGCCGCGGGCCGCGGGCGGGGCCCCGGCGGGGGGCTGGGGTGGGGCCCCGGCCCGGGCGCAGCCCCCGGCCGCACCCCCCGGCCGGGCCGGGGGGGGATCCGGGGGAGCGGGTGCGGGCCTCGTCGGCATGCGGGAACGGGTGGCCGCCGTGGGCGGCACCCTGGAGGCCGGGCCGCGCGGCACCGGGTTCCGCGTGCGGGCCCGGCTGCCGATCCGGGGCGGCGCCGTTGACGGCGGCATCGTGAACGGCGGCACCGGGGGCACCGGCGACACCGGTGCCGGGCACGCTGGTTCTGCCGGGCATGCCGGTTCTCCCGGGGACGCCGGTGCCGGGGACGCCGGAACCGGACCGGAGCGGGGATGACGGCGCGGACGGCTGCGCGGGCGAGGGCGAGGAGGTTGCGGTGATCCGGGTACTGCTGGCGGACGACCAGGCGCTGGTCCGGGCGGGGTTCCGGGCGCTGCTCGACGCCCAGCCCGACATCGAGGTGGTCGGCGAGGCCGACGACGGCGCGCAGGCGGTGGCGCTGGCCGCCGAACTGCACCCCGACGTCGTGCTGATGGACATCCGGATGCCCCGGCTGGACGGCCTGGAGGCCACCCGCAGGATCGGCGCCGACCGGTCGCTCACCGGACTCCGGGTGGTCGTTCTCACCACCTTCGAGCTGGACGAGTACGTCTTCGAGGCGCTGCGCGCCGGGGCCGCGGGGTTCCTGGTGAAGGACACCGAGCCCGCCGAACTGCTCCGGGCCGTCCGGGTCGCGGCGGCCGGCGACGCCCTGCTCTCGCCGGGGGTGACCCGGCGGCTGATCGGGGAGTTCGCCGCCCGGTCCAAGTCCCCGCAGTCGGTGGGTCTGGACGTCCTCACCGAGCGCGAACGGGAGGTGCTGGCCCTGGTCGGGCTGGGCCTCTCCAACGACGACATCGCCCGGCGGCTGGTGGTCAGCCCGCTCACCGCCAAGACCCATGTCAGCCGGGCGATGTCCAAGCTCGGCGCCCGGGACCGTGCCCAACTGGTGGTCCTGGCCTACGAGTCGGGGCTGGTCCGGCCGGGCTGGCTGGGCTGAGCCGACGCTCCGGGTGGAGCGGGCACCACCACTGCACCGGAGGTCGGGGGTGGAGCGGGCGCCACCACTGCACCGGAGGTCGGGGGTGGAGCAGGCACCAGGGTGAAGACGGGTGCTGGGGGGATGGGCGCGGGGTTGTGGGGCGGGTTGACTTCACGTCATGCGAAGCCTTCCCCGCCGCATCGCGGCTCTTGCCCTCGCCCTCCTCGTCCTGCTCGCCGCCACCGGAGCGCTGGCCCGGCAGGTGGGCCCCCTCCCGCCCGAGGTGCCCGACGGGCCGGGCGGGCCCACCGGTGCCGATGGGCCCGGGCCGGACACCGCGGCGTCCGGTGCGCGTGCCGGTCCGGCGCCGCCGCTGCCGCTGCTGCCGGTGTGGGTGCCGCGCGTTCGCGGTCGGGCCCATCGGCGTGCCCTACCCCGGGTAGGACTGAAGCTCGATCAGCGTCCCCTCCGGGTCGCGCAGATGTGCCGTGCGCAGCCCGGGCCCCCAGGCGGGCCGGTCCGCGGGCCCGGCCACCTCGGTCGCGCCGTGGCGCAGGCAGAGGGCGTGGCCGGCGTCCACGTCCCCGACCCGGCAGACGAACATCACGCCGTCACCCACACCTGCTCCGCGCGGCCCCTCCTGGTCCGTGCCCTCCGACCCGAGCGCCGCGGCCATCGCGCGGCGGTCGAACAGCGTGAGCACGCCCTGCCCGGCCACGTCCCAGTGGGCGTACGGGCCCTCGGGGCCGCCCTTCACCAACTCGGCACCCGCCAGCTCCGGGAGGACGGCCCGGTAGAAGTGGAAGGCGTCGGCGAACCGGTCGACCAGCAGGCGCGGGTGAAGGGCGTCCACGAGGGCTCCTCGAGCAACTCGAAAAATAGTGGGTGTGGACCCACTATAGGGACGCACCTACAATTTCTCCCATGGAATCCCCGGACACGCTCGCCCCGCCCAGCCTGGTCGGCCTCGGCACCTACCTGCTGTCCCGGACGGGCAAGGCGGCCCGCGGCCGGCTCGCCGACCGCCTGGCGGGCCGAGGGCTGCGGCTGTGGCACATGGCCGTGCTGGCCGCTCTCACGGACTTCGGGCCGCACGTCCAGCGCGCCCTGTCGACACGGCTGGGGGTGGACCCGAGCGACATCGCCAAGGTCGTCGACGACCTGGCCTCGGCCGGCTGGGTCGAGCGCAGCCGTGACCCCGCCGACCGCCGCCGGATCAGGGTCTCGATCACCGCTGCCGGCCGGTCGGCCCTCACTGACCTCCAGGCGGAGGCGGAGCAGGTCCAGGACGAGCTCCTCGCCCCGCTCACCACCGCCGAGCGCACCCAACTGACCGACCTGCTCAGCCGCGTCTTCGACCACCTCGGGACGGACGCCACCGATCCCACGCCCGGCCCGATCCCCGGCCCGATCCCCACCCCGGACACCGCCCGCCCGTAGCCCCGCCCCGTCCGCAGCGCCGTCCGCCCATGACGCCTGACTCCCCGTAACGCAGCCCCCTCGGCGACCACTCCGCCGCCCGCCACCACCTCGCACCCGCGTCCGTACTCCGCCGGGAGTACCGGCAATGCCGCTGACCGGACGACGCGCCCGCCCGCCCCCCGACGGCAGGCTCGGAGTGTCGCGCAGAAGGCGACCCGGAAGGCAACGAGGAGATGGACGTCATGGACACCTTGCTGGCGAACGCGGACGGCCACTGGCCCGGGCCGTGGATCCTGCTCATCCCGCTGTTCTGGGCGGCCGCGGTCGTCCTGGTGGTCCTGATCCTGCGGCGTACGGTCTGGCGGCGGGGGCCGTGGTCCCACTACGGCCACGGCGGGCAGGGGCCGCTCGCGACCCTCGGCGACCGATACGCGCGGGGCGAGATCGACGTCGAGGAGTACCGGGCGAGGCGCGCGGTACTCACCGAGCACGACCAGTACCCCCGGACGGGCGGTGCCAAGTGACCGTCGTGGTGGAACTGCACGCCGCCGCGCGGGTCGCCGATGCGGTGAAGGTCTACGGCGTCGGCGAGACCCGGGTACGGGCGCTGGACCATGTCTCGGTGGAGTTCCCGGCCGGCCGCTTCACCGCCATCATGGGACCGTCGGGCTCCGGCAAGTCGACCCTGATGCACTGCGCCGCCGGTCTGGACACCCTGACCGCCGGCAGTGCCTACATCGGGGCCACCGAACTCGGCGGCCTGAGCGACCGCAAGCTGACGGAGCTTCGGCGCGAGCGGATCGGGTTCGTGTTCCAGTCCTTCAACCTGGTGCCCACACTCACCGTCCGGGAGAACATCACCCTGCCGCTCGACCTGGCCGGCACCGAGCCCGACCGCGCCTGGGTGGATGCCCTGATCGACGTCGTCGGCCTGGGCGACCGCCTCCGGCACCGACCGTCCGAGCTGTCCGGCGGGCAGCAGCAGCGGGTCGCGGTCGCCCGGGCGCTCGCCGGCCGCCCCCAGGTGGTCTTCGCGGACGAGCCCACCGGCAACCTCGACTCCCGGTCCGGCGCCGAGGTGCTGGGTCTGCTGCGGCAGGCCGTCGACACCATGGGCCAGGCGGTGGTCATGGTCACCCACGACCCGAACGCGGCCGCCCACGCCGACGAGGTGCTGTTCCTCGCCGACGGCCGACTCGTCGACAGCATGCGCGCGCCCACCGCCGACCTCGTCCTCGACCGGATGAAGGCCTTCGACACCCGGGCGGAGCGGCCGGGTCCACAGGCCAAGGCCCAGTCTCCGGCGCAGGCCCGGGCCCAGACCCAGAGCCAGACCCAGGCCCAGGCTCCGGCCCGGGCGGACGGCGAGCGGGGTGGTCCGGTATGAGCACCGCACTGCGCATCGGGCTGCGCTCGGCCCTCGCCCACCGGCGGCGCCTCGCCGGGACGGTCTTCGCCGTGCTCCTGGGCGTGGCCTTCCTGACCGGCACCATGGTGCTGGGCGACACCCTGCGGGCCAACTTCGACACCTTGTTCGCCGATGCCAACGCCGGCACCGGTGCGGTGGTGCGCAGCGCCGACGTCCTGGACGCCCAGGGCGTGCCCGGCGGTGTCCGGGCGCCGGTCGACGCGGGGCTGGCGGACCGCCTGCGCGCGGTGCCCGGGGTGAGCGCGGCCGAGCCCTCGGTCCAGGGGGCCGGGCAGTTGGTGGGGAGCAACGGCAAACCGGTCGGCGGCCAGGGCCCGCCCACGCTGGCCGGCAACTGGCTGACCGACCCCGTCCTCAACCCCTACCGGCTGGCCGAGGGCCGGGCGCCGACCGCACCCGGCGAGGCCGTGATCAACCGCGGGGCGGCCACGGCGGGCGGGCTGCACGTCGGCGACACCACGGTGCTGCGCACCCCCGACCCGGTGCGGATCACGATCGTCGGCATCGCCACCTTCGGGGCCGACGCCGACGGGATGGGCCCCTCCACGTTCACCGGGCTGACGCTCGCGGACGCGCAGAGCCACCTCATGCCGAAGGGGTCCGGCCAGGCGTCCGCGATCCGGGTGCGCTCGGACACGCTGTCGCAGCGCGGGCTCGTCGACCGGATCCGGCCGGAACTGCCCTCCGGCGTGGAGGCGGTGACCGGGCAGGCGGCCACCGCGGAGTCCACGGCGGACGTCTCCGGACGATTCCTCACCATGTTCACCACCCTGCTGCTGGTCTTCGCCGGGATTGCGCTGCTGGTGGCGACCTTCACCATCCACAACACCTTCGCCATCGTGGTCGCCCAGCGGACCAGGGAGAACGCCCTGCTGCGGGCACTCGGGGCCGGCCGCCGACAGGTGCTGGGCGGCACCCTCGCGGAGGCGGCGGCGGTCGGGGTACTGGCCTCCCTGGCGGGCCTGCTCGGCGGGATCGGTGTGGCGGCCGGACTGAAGGGCCTCTTCGCGGCTCTCGGCTTCGCCCTGCCGACCGGCGGCATGGTGATCGGCGCGGCTTCGATCGCGCTGCCGCTCGCGGTCGGCGTGCTCGTCACGCTGGGCTCGGCCCTGCTGCCCGCGGTCCGGGCCGGCCGGACGGCCCCGCTCGCCGCGCTGCGCGAGACCGCGGTGGACGGTGCGGCCGGCGGCCGTGCCGGACGGATCCGGGTGGTGGCCGGCGCCGTCCTGCTGGCGGGCGGTGTCCCGCTGGCGGCGGTCGGTGCGACCGACGGCCCGTCGGTGGTGCTCACCGCGGTCGGCGCCGTCGCCGCGCTGGCCGGCACGGTCGTGCTCGGCCCGGTCGCCGCCGGCCCGGCCGTCCGGCTGCTGGGCGCGCCGCTGCCCGGCGTGCGCGGTGTGAGCGGCGCGCTCGCCCGCCGCAACGCGGCCCGCAACCCCACCCGCACGGCGGCCACCGCGACCGCGCTGATGGTCGGGGTCGCGGTGGTCACCCTGTTCACCGTCTTCGGCGCCTCCCTCCGGGCGACGCTGAACGACACGGTGGACCGCTCCTTCGCCGGCGACCTCGCGGTGACGGCGCCGTCCTTCGGTGCCGGCGGCAGCGGGGTCAGCCCGAAACTCGCCGCTGCCGTCGGACAGTTGCCCGAGGTGCAGCAGGCGGTCGGGCTCGGCAAGGGGGTCGCCCGGATCGACGGGCACGGCCGCCAGGTGGACGTCACCGATCCGGACCGGCTCGCCGGGGTGGTCTCCCTCGGCCGGGTGGACGGTTCGCTCGCCGGGCTCGGCACCGACGGCCTCGCCGTCTCCCGGGCGGAGGCCGGCGCCCACGGCTGGCAGGTCGGCAGCACCGTCCCGGTGTCCTTCGCCGACGGCAGCACGACCTTCACCGTCCGCGCGCTCTACGAGGGCGGGGGAGTGGCCGGGGACTACCTGATGACCCGCCGGGCCTGGGCGCCGCACCGGGTCCAGGACAGCGACACCCTGGTCGCGGTGAAGCTGCGGCCCGGGGTGTCCCCCGCCGCCGGCAAGGCCGCTGTCGAGCGGGTCGCCGCAGGCTTCGGCAACCCGCAGGTGCAGGACCGCGCCGAGTACGCGGCCAGTGCCGCCGCCGGCGTCGACATCATGCTGTCGGTGGTCTATGCGCTGCTGGCGCTCGCGGTGCTGATCGCCCTGCTGGGCATCGCCAACACGCTGACCCTCGCGGTGCACGAGCGGACCCGCGAACTGGGACTGCTGCGCGCGGTCGGCCAGACCCGCGGACAGCTGCGGTCGATGGTCCGCTGGGAGTCGGTGCTGGTGGCCGCATTCGGCACGGTCGGCGGCCTCGGGCTCGGCGCCTTCCTCGGCTGGGCGCTCGTCCGGGCGTCGGACAGCGCGGGCACCGGCTCGTTCGCGCTGCCCGCGGCCCGGCTCGCGGTGGTGCTGCTGGCCGGCCTGGTGGCGGGCGCCGTCGCGGGCCTGCGACCCGCCGGGCGGGCAGCCCGGATGGACGTGCTCCGCGCGATCGCGGCCGACTGACACCGGGCGCGGCGGTGGGACCGGCGGCTCGGCCGCTCCCACCGCCGGCCCCGGCCCGCTCGGGGCCGCCGAGACGTCACTCGTCGATAAGGGTTCACTGGAGACGGCGTAACAGTCACTTATCGTAGTCGCCTGTTACACTCGGTGGAGGTGACCCGGCTCTGAACGAGGACGAGGGAGTACAGCGATGGCCCTGCACACCGTGGACGTGGACCGCTCCGACGACGCCTACCGGGCGTGGCTGAAGGATGCCGTCCGCAAGGTCCAGGCGGACGCCAACCGCTCCGCCGACACCCACCTGCTGCGCTTCCCGCTGCCCGAGGACTGGGGGGTCGACCTCTACCTGAAGGACGAGTCCACCCACCCCACCGGCAGCCTCAAGCACCGGCTCGCCCGCTCGCTCTTCCTCTACGGCCTGTGCAACGGCTGGATCAGACCGGGCAAGCCGGTCATCGAGGCGTCCAGCGGCTCGACCGCGGTCTCCGAGGCGTACTTCGCCAAGCTGATCGGCGTCCCGTTCATCGCGGTGATGGCCCGGACGACCAGCCGCGCCAAGATCGAGCTGATCGAGTTCCACGGCGGGCGATGTCACCTGGTGGACGACCCCTGCGAGGTCTACGAGGTCTCCGCCCGGCTCGCCGAGGAGACCGGCGGCCACTACATGGACCAGTTCACCTACGCCGAGCGGGCCACCGACTGGCGGGGCAACAACAACATCGCCGAGTCGGTCTTCGCCCAGCTGCGCCTGGAGCCGCACCCCGAGCCGGCCTGGATCGTCGCCACCGCGGGCACCGGCGGCACGTCCGCGACCATCGCCCGCTATGTGCACTACATGCAGTACGACACCCGGATCTGCGTCGCCGACCCGGAGAACTCCTGCTTCTTCGACGGCTGGGTCAACCACGACCCGGAGGCGACCTGCGCCAGCGGTTCGCGGATCGAGGGCATCGGCCGGCCGCGGATGGAGCCGAGCTTCGTGCCGGGCGCCGTCGACCGGATGATGAAGGTGCCGGACGCGGCCTCGATCGCCGCGGTCCGCGTCCTGGAGGTCGCCCTCGGCCGGAAGGTCGGGGCCTCCACCGGCACCGGGCTGTGGAGCGCACTGCGGATCGTCGCCGAGATGCGCGCCTCCGGTGAGCGCGGCAGCGTCGTCACCCTCATCTGCGACCCGGGCGACCGCTACCTCGACAAGTACCACTCGGACGCCTGGCTGGCCGGGCAGGGCATCGACATCGCGCCGTACCGGACCGAGTTGGAGGACTTCCTCGACGGCGGCCGGCTCACCCTGACCTGACCTGACCTGGCCTGACCTGACCTGGCCGCGGGCTCCGCTCCGCCCGCTCCGCGCCCGTCCCGGCATGCACCGGGGCGGGCGTTCGGCGTTCGCACGACGGAGGGGCGCAGGCGGAAAACGCGTGGCGCGCTCCCGAGCTCCCCTCTACGCTGTACAAGACTTCTACGGTGTACGGGAAAAGGGGTGGGGAATGCCGGCGACCGATCGCAGGCCGGACCGGTGGGTGATCCTCGCGGTCATCTGTCTCGCACAGCTCACGGTGGTGCTGGACAACACCATCCTCAACGTGGCCGTGCCCTCACTCGGCGAGGAGCTCGGTGCGAGCACCGCGCAGACCCAGTGGGTCATCGGTGCGTACTCGCTGGCCCAGGCGGGCGTGCTCATCGCGGCCGGCGGCCTCGCCGACCGGTACGGGCGCAAGAAGGTGCAGCTGCTCGGGCTGGCGCTGTTCGGGCTCGGCTCGGCCGCGGCCGCGTTCGCCGACGGCCCCGGCGGGCTGATCGCGGCCCGCGCGGGCATGGGCGTGGGTGGCGGCCTCCTGCTGGCCACCAGCCTCGCCATCGTCGTGCGCACCTTCGACGCCGAGGAGCAGCCCAGGGCGATCACCGCCTGGACGGCCGTCGCCTCCCTGGGCATCGCGCTCGGCCCGGTGGTCGGCGGCGCCCTGCTGGCGCACTTCTGGTGGGGCTCGGTCTTCCTCGTCAACCTGCCGATCGCCGCCCTCGCCCTGATCGCGGTGGCGCGCCTGGTCCCCGAGTCCAAGGACCCGCGCGGTGACCGCCCCGACCTGCCGGGTGCCGTGCTCTCCACCGCCGGCCTGGTCGCCCTGGTGTACGCGGTCATCCAGGGCCCGGGCCAGGGCTGGACGGCGCCGCGCATCCTGCTGGCCGGCGGCCTCGGCCTGCTGTTCCTGCTGGCCTTCGCCCTGTGGGAGCGCCGGATCGAGCACCCGCTGCTCGACCTGGCCTTCTTCCGCAGTCCGCGGTTCCGCGGCGCGGTCTCCGGCGGGGTGCTGGTGAGCTTCGGCATGGGCGGCTCGCTCTTCCTGCTCACCCAGCACCTGCAGTTCGTGCTCGGCTACGGCCCGCTGGCGGCCGGCCTGCGGACGGCGCCGATGGCCCTCACCGTCGTCGTCCTCAACCTCACCGGCACCGGCATGCGGCTCACCGCGCGGCTGCGCCCGCCGGTGGCGGTCGGCACCGGGCTGGGGCTGCTCGCCGCGGGCCTCGCGGCGATCGCCGTGCTCGGCCGCGGCGGGTCCTACCCGGGCATCCTGCTCGGCCTGGTGCTGATGGGCGCCGGCGTCGCCTGCGCCCAGCCCGCCATGGCAGGCGCGGTGATGACGTCCATCCCGCCGGAGCGCGCCGGCGTCGGCTCGGGCCTGATGGGCACCCTCGGCGAGCTGGGCAACTCGCTGGGCGTCGCGGTCCTCGGCGCCGTGCTCACCGCCGGATTCGCGGTGTCGCTCCCGCCGGGCCTGCCCGACTCGGCGGCCCGCTCGCTGCCGGACGCACTGGACGCCGCCGGCCCGGGCGGCGCCCGCCGGGGGACGACCCCGGTGGCGGAGATCAGTAACTC
>NZ_JBHWBW010000314.1:0-9349 GCF_042735675.1 Kitasatospora sp. NPDC059571 | reverse complement strand
GCCCCCGGCGCGGTCCCATCGGCCGCCCCCCACACCCGCCCCCCCGGCCGGGGGGGGGGGGGGGGCCCCCGCGGGGCCGGCCCGGGCCTCATCCGGCCGGTCCGCCGCGGGCCAGCAGCACCACCACGTCCGCGGCGGCGATCGCCAGCGTCGCCAGGAACGGCCACCGGCCCGGGGCCGCCGGCGCCGCCGCGGCCGCACCGGCCGCGGCGACCAGGACCAGCACCCCGCCCGCGCCCGGGGGCCCGGGCGGGCCCAGCACCAGGACGGCGGTGGCGGCGGCGAGGCAGCCCGCGGCCAGCGCCGCGGACGCCCGGCGGCCGATCCGCTGCGGCAGCCCGCGCACGCCCGCCGCCCGGTCGGCCTCGATGTCGGGCAGCACGTTCGCGGCGTGCGCGCCGCAGCCCAGCAGGGCCGCCGCCGCCATGACCCACCAGGGCGGCCACGGCCCGCCCGGCAGGGCCAGCGTGACGAACGCCGGCAGCAGCCCGAACGCCACCGCGTACGGCAGCCAGGACAGCACCGTGCGCTTCACCCCGAGGTCGTACGCCCAGCCCGCGGCCACCCCCGCCAGGTGCGCGGCGCCCGCGGCGGCGCCACAGGCCAGCGAGAGCGGGACGCAGAGCAGCAGGGCCGCGCCGGCGGCCGCGGCCACCGTCCGGGGGGCCAGATCGCCGCGGGCCAGCGGCTTGTCGCGGCGGCCGGCCGCGATGTCCCGGGCCAGGTCGACCCGGTCGTTGCACCAGCCGATCGACAGCTGGCCGGCCGCCACCGCGGCCGCGGTCAGCAGGGTGCCGCCGAAACCGCGCCCGGCGGACGCCGCGAGTGCGGCCGCGAACACCGTCACCGCGGCGGCCGGTGCCGGATGGCAGGCGGCGGGCAGGGCCGCGGCCGTCCGCACCCGGCGGGCCGCCGCGGTGACGGGCCCGGTCAGGTCGCTCGACATGCCGTCAGGGTAGGGCGCACGGACACACGGCCGGGGGACCCGGGCCCCTGGCGGGGCGCGCCCGGAGTACTCCGATTGGCCGGGATCCACCCCACTCGTCCCTATGCTGGCCGGATGACCCGAATCGTGGCGGTGAGCGGGGTGCTGCCGCCCCATCGGTACCGGCAGCGGGACCTCGCCGAGGCGCTCGCCCGGCTGGTCCTGCCGCCCGGCGCCGACCCGGCCGTGCTGCACCGGCTGCACGAGGGCTCCGGGGTGGCGACCCGTCATCTGGCGCTCCCGCTGGAGCAGTACGCGCACCTGGACGGATTCGGCCGGGCCAACGACGCCTTCCTCGCCGCCGCCCTGAACCTCGGCGAGCAGGCCGTGCGCGAGGCGCTGGACGGCTCCGGGCTGGCCGCCCAGGAGATCGACCTGGTGGTGTCGACCTCCGTCACCGGGATCGCCGCACCCTCCCTGGAGGCCCGGCTGGCCGGACCGCTCGGGCTGCGCCCGGACGTGCGCCGGCTGCCGGTCTTCGGCCTCGGCTGCGCGGGCGGGGCCGCCGGACTCGCCCGGCTGCACGACCATCTGACCGGACGTCCGGAACAGGCCGCGCTGCTGCTGTCGACCGAGCTGTGCTCGCTGACCCTGCAGCGCTCCGACTCCTCCACGGCCAACCTGGTGGCGTCCGCGCTGTTCGGCGACGGCGCGGGCGCGCTGCTGGCCGTCGGCCCCGGACACCCGCTGCACGCCGCGTCCCCCGGGCCGGCCGTGGTGGCCGTCCGCAGCCGGCTCTACCCCGGCACCGGGCACCTGCTGGGCTGGGACATCGGCGACCGGGGCTTTCGGATCGTCCTCGGCAGCGACCTGCCCGAACTCGCCCGGCTGCACGTCGCCGAGGAGGTGGCCGCCTTCCTCGCCGAGCACGACCTCAAACCGGGCGACGTCGACGCGTGGATCTGCCACCCCGGCGGCCCGAAGGTACTGGACGCCCTCGCCGGGGCGCTCGCGCTGCCGGAGCCGGCCTTCGCCGCGAGCCGGCGTTCGCTGGCCCGGGTCGGCAACCTGTCGTCCGCCTCGGTGCTGCACATCCTGCGCGACGTCCAGGCCGCCGGGCCGCCGCCGCCCGGTGCGACCGGTGTGATGCTGGCGCTCGGCCCCGGCTTCGCCTCCGAACTCGTCCTGCTGCGCTGGTGAGGGCCCGATGCCCTGGTACACCCTGCTCGTCCTGCTGACCGCCGCCGAACGGCTCGCCGAACTCGCCGTCGCCCGGCGCAACGCCGCGTGGAGCCTGGCCCGCGGCGGCACCGAGTCCGGCCGCGGCCACTACCCGGCGATGGTGCTGCTGCACACCGCGCTGCTGGCCGGCTGCCTGCTCGAACCCGCCGTCGCCGACCGGCCGTTCGTCCCCGCGCTGGGGTGGCCGATGCTGGCCGTGGTGCTCGCCGCGCAGGGCCTGCGCTGGTGGTGCATCAGCACCCTCGGGCA
Source organism: Kitasatospora sp. NPDC059571 (assembly GCF_042735675.1). Taxonomy (NCBI): domain Bacteria; kingdom Bacillati; phylum Actinomycetota; class Actinomycetes; order Kitasatosporales; family Streptomycetaceae; genus Kitasatospora; species Kitasatospora sp. NPDC059571. Next base: position 6,933 of record NZ_JBHWBW010000314.1, on the reverse strand, counting down.
CCGCTGGAACACCCGGGTGATCGTGGTGCCCGGCCTCTCGCTGGTGACCGGCGGCCCGTACCGGTGGCTGCGGCACCCGAACTACGCGGCCGTGGTCGCCGAGGGCGCCGCGCTGCCGCTGGTGCACTCGGCGTGGCTGACCGCGCTCTGCTTCACCGGGCTGAACCTGGCGCTGCTGAGCGTCCGGATCCGCTGCGAGGAGAGCGCACTGGACGCGTCCGCGGCGGCGCTGCGGTGATCGACCTGCTGGTGGTGGGCGGCGGGCCGGCCGGGCTGGCCACCGCCCTGCACGCCGCCCTCGCCGGGCTGGAGACGGTGGTCGCCGAGCCCCGGCCCGGACCGGTGGACAAGGCCTGCGGGGAGGGCCTGATGCCCGCGGCGGTAAGGGAGTTGGCGGCCCTCGGGGTCGTCCCGGCGGGCCGCCCGTTCACCGGCATCCGCTATCTGGACGCGGCCGGCGGACGGACGGCCCGGGCCGCCTTCCGGCAGGGCCACGGCCTCGGCGTACGGCGCACCGTGCTGCACGCCGCGCTCGCCGCCAGGGCCGCCGAGCTCGGCGTCACCGTGCTGCCCCGCCGGATCACCGGGGTCGGCGTCGGCGCCGACCGGGTCACCGCCGCCGGGCTCAGCGCCCGCCACCTGGCGGTCGCCGACGGCCTGCACTCCCCCACCCGGCGCGCCCTCGGCCTCGACCTGCCCGTACCGCCCGGCCGCCCCGCGCGGTACGGGCTGCGCCGCCACTACCCCGTCGCACCCTGGTCGGACGCCGTGGAGGTGCACTGGTCGGCCCGGGCCGAGGCGTACGTCACCCCGGTCGGGCCGGAGCTGGTCGGGGTGGCTCTGCTGACCTCGGACCGGGCGCCCTTCGACGAGCAGCTGGCGCACTTCCCGCTGCTGGCGGCCCGGCTGCCGGCCGGCGGCGGCACACCGGTGCGCGGCGCAGGGCCGCTGCGCCAGCGCTCCCGCGCGCGGGTCGCCGGGCGGGCGCTGCTGGTCGGCGACGCGGCCGGCTACCTGGACGCCCTCACCGGCGAGGGCCTGTCGGTCGCCCTGGCCTGCGCGGGCGAACTCGTCCGCTGTGTGCGCGAGGGCCGCCCGGAGGCGTACGAGCAGGCCTGGCGGCGGGCCTCGCGCGGGTACCGGCTGCTCACCGGATCGCTGCTGTGGGCGCGGCAGCGGCCGCTGCTGGCGCCGCTGATCGTGCCGGCCGCGGCCCGGCTGCCGCGGGTCTTCGCGGCCGGGGTGAACCTGCTGGCCTGAGCCCGGCGGTGGTCGCCCGGGTGGCGGGTGGTCCGCACCGCCCCCGGGCGCAGGTCAAGGGGACCGTGCCGCCCGGCACACCGGCCAGTCGCAGGGCAGGGTGCACGGGAGCGCTCGGAGGGCACAGGGGGGCGCGTGCCGTCGCCGCCCGCCGGAGGGTCCGGCCCGGCCGCCACGGGGGCGGCGCGCCGTCCGGGGCGGGACAATGCCTCAGGGGCCGCCTCGACCGGGAGGACGCCATGGGGAACGACCGTCCCGGCGGCCCGGACGCCACGGGCCGCCGGCCACCGGGCGGGCCGCCCGACCCGCCCGACCCCGCCGGCTGGCGGGCGCTGCTCGGCGAGGACGCCGCCCGGCTGATCGACCGACGGCGGCGGCGTGGGCTGGGCACGCTGCTGGTGTGCTGCGTCGCGCTGCTGCCGTGGATCGGCTTCCTCGCCGCGACGCTGCCGGTGCACTACGAGGCCCGGCAGTGGCGGCTGGCCTGGGTCGGCTTCGACGTCGGGCTGCTGGTGGCACTCGGGGCGACCGCCTGGTTCGGCTGGCGGCGGCGCCGGCTGATGGTGCCGTGGGCGCTGGCCGCGGCCGTGCTGCTGATCTGCGACGCCTGGTTCGACGTGATGCTCTCCTGGGGCACGGACGACATCTGGGCCGCGGTGGGCGCGGCGGTCCTCGTCGAGCTGCCGCTGGCGGCCGCCCTGCTGCTGCGGGTCCGCAGCATCCTGCAGCTCATGGTGCGGCACTACTGGCAGCTGGCCCGGCTGCCCGGGGAGCCGCCGCCGCTCGGCCGCGCCCCGCTGTTCACCGACCCGCCGCCGGACCGCCGGTCCTGATCCGGGCGGGCCACGGCCGGACGGCAGCGGCAGTGGCGGACGGCGGTGGCAGAAAAGGCGGGAAGGACGTCGTTGCCGCCGTCCGGCCGCGCTGCGAGGCTGGCCGCATGACCGCTCACCGGGTGCTGTTCGTGCTGTTCGAGGGCGTGCAGAGCCTGGACGTCACCGGTCCGCTGGAGGTGTTCGCCGGCGCCTGCGCGGCCCGGCCGGGCGCGTACCTGATCCGGACCGCCGCGCCGGGCGGACGCCCGGTGCGGACCTCCGGCGGGCTGGTGCTGCAGCCGGACGAGGACCTCGCGGCGGCCGGGCCGGCCGACACCCTGGTGGTGCCCGGCGGCGACGGCACCCGGGTGCCCGACCCGGCGGTGGTCCGCCGGATCGGCGAGCTCGCGCCGGGCGCCGCGCGGGTGGTGTCGGTGTGCACCGGCGCGTTCCTGCTGGCCGCGGCGGGCCTGCTCGCGGGGCGGCGGGCGACCACGCACTGGGCCTACGGCGGGGCGCTGGCCCGGCAGTACCCGGAGGTGGCCGTCGACCCCGAGCCGATCTTCGTCCGGGACGGGCCGGTGGCGACCTCGGCCGGGGTGACCGCCGGGATCGACCTGGCCCTGGCGCTGGTGGAGGAGGACCTGGGGCGCCCGGTGGCGCTGGCGATCGCCCGCCACCTGGTGGTGTTCCTGCGGCGTCCCGGCGGCCAGGCCCAGTTCAGTGCGCCGCTGGCGGCGCAGCTGGCCGCGCGGGAGGGGCTGCGGGAGGTCCAGCGGTGGATCGGCGAGCACCCGGAGGCCGACCTGTCCGTCCCGGCGCTGGCCGCCCGCGCGGCGCTCTCGCCCCGGCAGTTCGCCCGTGCCTTCACCGCCGAGGTGGGGGTGCCGCCGGGGCGGTACGTGGACGGGGTGCGGCTGGAGACCGCGCGGCGGCTGCTGGAGGAGTCGCCGGACGGCGTCGAGCAGGTCGCCCGGGCCGCCGGCTACGGCTCGCCGGAGGCGATGCGGCGGGCCTTCCTGCGCACGCTGGGCGTCCCGCCGACCGAGTACCGCCGGCGTTTTCGCCCCGGCACCGCGCCGGGGCGCGACCGAGAGGAGTAGCCGCGTGCAGATCGCGGTCCTGCTGTACGACCGGTTCACCGCGCTGGACGCGGTCGGGCCGTACGAGGTGCTGTCCCGGCTGCCGGGGGCGGAGGTGGTGTTCACCGCGGTGCAGGCCGGTCCGGTCCGGACGGAGACCGGCTTCCTGTCGCTGGTGGCCGAGGCGTCGACGGCCGAGGTGCCGGCGCCGGACGTGCTGGTCGTCCCCGGCGGGCCGGGGCAGCCGGCGGCCTCCGCCGACCCGGAGCTGCTGAGGTGGCTGCGGGAGGTGGACGCCGGGACGGTCTGGACGGCGTCGGTGTGCACCGGCTCGCTGCTGCTCGCGGACGCCGGGCTGCTGGCCGGCCGCCGGGCGACCTCGCACTGGCTGGGGCTGGACCGGCTGCCCGCGGGCGGGGCGGTGCCGGTCGCGGAGCGGGTGGTGACGGACGGCCGGTACGTGACCGCCGCCGGGGTGTCCGCCGGGATCGACCTGGGGCTGTGGCTGGCTGCGCGGCTGGCGGGCGAGCGCACGGCGCAGGCGATCCAGCTGGGGATCGAGTACGACCCGGCGCCGCTGTTCGACGCGGGGTCTCCGGCGAGCGCGCCGCCGGAGCTGGTGGCCGCGCTGCGGGCCCGGCGGGCCGAGCTGCTGGGCGCCTGAGGGGGCGGCCGGGTTGGGCCGGGCGGGGGCATCCCGGCCGTCCGTCCGGCCGGTCCGGCCGACGGTGGGTGACACTGGAGGTATGGCAGCGTCACCGGAGAGAGCCGCCGGCGAGGACATCTTCCACCCGCCGGTCGTGGTGCGGCCGCCCACCCGCGGCGCGCACCCCTACCGCCGGGTGGAGATCTACGGGCGGCTGGTCGGCAAGGCGCACAGCGCCGAGGAGGTCGCGGAGTACATCCGCCATGCGGGTGTCGCCGAGCCCGACCTGGACGATCCGGACCTGGTCGGCTGGCGCGGCGGCGACCGGACGGTCTGGGCCGCGGAGGGCTGAGGCCGCGGCGGCCGGGCCACCCGCCGGGCAGCGGCCGGGGCGGGCGCCGGTGGGCCGTCCAGGGCAATCGGGCCACTCCATCCGCCGACGGCGGGGCCGCTGGAGTGGCCGGGCGGACGGGGCGGGGCGGTAGTGGTAGCAGACCGCTCACGCCCGGTGAAGGAGTCCGCGATGATCAAGGTCCGCCCGGCCGCCGCCCTCGCCGCCGCCCTGCTCGCCACCGTGTGCGCGACCGCCGCCGGCTGCGCCCCGGGTGATCCGACGCCGGCGCCGCTGCCCGGTGCGGCCGGCCAGGAGTCGGCCTCGCCGAGCGCCGCGGACACCCCCGGCCCGAGCGCGAGTGCGAGCCCGGAGCAGCCGGGCACCGAGGTGTCGCTGGCGGACGACGCGGGCCTCGGCCCGATCCTGGTCGACAAGCAGGGCCGGACGCTCTACCTGTTCGACGGCGACGCCTCGACCAGCTCGACCTGCTACGCCGACTGCGCCGCGGCCTGGCCGCCGCTGACCACGGCCGGCTTCCCGGTCGCCGGCAGCGGCGTGGACGACGGGCTGCTGGGCATGGCGCCGCGCACCGACGGCCCGGCGCAGGTGCTCTACAAGGGCCACCCGCTCTACTACAACGCCCTGGACACGGCGGCGGGCGACGCGGGCGGGCAGCAGATCGACCAGTGGTACGCGGTCGACGCCCTCGGCGACAAAGTGACCGGCGGGTAGCCCCGAAGGGGCCCGGATCGGCAGCGCCCGAACCTCGCTGAATGCTGGTCTGCACCAATTTCGATGCCTGCATACTCTTCCACAATCCCTCCCCGAAATACTCCCCGACGGCCTCATGACTATGCAGTCGGGCGGGAGGCGATGCCCCCTCGGCCAATTCCTCAAGGGATCCTCAAATCTCAAAACCTCCCGATGAGCTGCACATACGCCAACTCGCATGACACTCAAGACGTTTGACAGAATTTCATGATCGATCCCGCGGACCGAAGATAACTATTCGGATTCATGGGGTTCTGTTCGACAAATCCGTCCGCCTAGCCTTGGGCAACTCTCAACCCCTGCCATTCGTCCGAGAGGTCCACTCCACCCATGGCTTCTGTTGACCAGTTCGCCCCCACGAGCGCCCCTCCCACCGGCAAGAGCGGCGGCTCACTCCGCCGCGAAGTCGGCCTGATCGGTCTGCTCTGGGCGTCCGTCGGCTCGATCATCGGCTCCGGCTGGCTGTACGGCGCGAAGAACGCCGTCATGGTCGCCGGTCCGGCGGCGCTCATCTCGTGGGGCATCGGCGCGGTCGCGATCGTGCTCCTCGCGTTCGTCCACGCCGAGCTCGGCGGCATGTTCCCGGTCGCCGGCGGCACCGCGCGCTACCCCCACTACGCGTTCGGCGGCCTGGCCGGCATGTCGTTCGGCTGGTTCTCCTGGCTCCAGGCCGCGACCGTCGCCCCCATCGAGGTCGAGGCGATGATCGGCTACGCCGGTCACTGGGAGTTCGCCAAGAGCTTCCTCAACGACAACGGCACCCTGACCGCCAGCGGCTTCGTCGTCGCGGTCCTGCTGATGGGCGTCTTCGTCGCGGTCAACTTCCTCGGCGTCCGGGTGCTCGCGCACACCAACTCGGTGGCGACCTGGCTGAAGATCTTCGTGCCGCTGCTGACCATCTTCGTGCTGGCCGTGAGCAACTTCCACGGCGGCAACTTCACCTCGCACGGCTTCGCCCCGTTCGGCATGAAGGGCGTGCTCGCCGCGATCAGCACCAGCGGCATCATCTTCGCCCTGCTCGGCTTCGAGCAGGCCATCCAGCTGGCCGGCGAGAGCAAGAACCCCAAGCGCGACATCCCGCGCGCGGTGCTCGGCTCCGTCGCCATCGGCACCCTGATCTACGTCCTGCTGCAGGTCGTCTTCATCGCCGCGCTGCCCGGCACCGCCTTCGCCAAGGGCTGGGGCAACCTGGACTTCCCCGGCATCAGCGGCCCGTTCGCCGGCCTCGCCACCCTGGTCGGCCTCGGCTGGCTCGCCTGGGTGCTGTACTTCGACGCCATCGTCTCCCCCGGCGGCACCGGCCTGATCTACACCACCTCCACCTCGCGCATCTCCTACGGCCTGAGCAAGAACGGCTACGCCCCGCAGCTGTTCGAGCGGATCGACAAGCGCGGCGTGCCGTGGTTCGGCCTGACCATCTCGTTCGTCACCGGTGTCATCTGCTTCCTGCCCTTCCCGAGCTGGCAGGAGCTGGTCGGCTTCATCACCTCCGCCTCGGTGCTGATGTACGCCGGTGCCCCGCTGGCCTTCGGCGCGCTGCGCCGCCGCCTGCCGAACCGCGAGCGCTCCTACCGCCTGCCATTCGGCGAGATCATCGCCCCGACCTCCTTCGTGGTCGCCAGCCTGATCATCTACTGGACCGGCTGGCACACCCTGGCCCGCCTGGGCATCGCGATCCTGATCGGCTACCTGCTGCTCGGCGGCTACGCCGCGTACGCGGTCCGCAAGGGCCTGCCGAACGCGCCGCGTCTGGACTGGCGTCCGGCCCAGTGGCTGCCCGCCTACCTGGTCGGCCTGGGCCTGATCTCCTGGCAGGGCGGCTTCGGTGACGGCACCGGCGCCATCCCGATGTGGTGGGACATGGCCCTGGTCGCGGCCTTCGCCGTCGGCATCTACCACTGGGCGATCCGGGTGGCCCTGCCGGCCGACGCGATCGACGAGAACATTGAGGGTGTCGAGGTCGTCGACGAGGGCGGCCACTGACCCCCGGCACCACCTGACCCGCTGACCCCGAGAGCCCGGCCG
>NZ_JBHWBW010000313.1:0-9353 GCF_042735675.1 Kitasatospora sp. NPDC059571 | reverse complement strand
ATCACCCCCACCCCCCCCACACCCAGATGAACGCAGTTATCGTGGGCTCGGATATGTTTATAAGAGACCGGGTTGGCGGGCTGCGGCTGGGCCGGGGCGGCGACCACCGGCGGCGGCGCGTCCAGGTACGACGGGGCGGCCGGGGGGCCGTCCACGACGGTCGGCGGGGCCGGCGGCGGCGCGTCCAGGTACGACGAGGCGGTCGGCGGCGCGGGCTCGCTCAGCTTCGAGAGGGCGAGCGTGGGCGCGGACTCGACGACCGGCGGGGCCGCGGCCTCATGAGCCGGTGCCACCGACTGGGGCTCGCCGGAGGACTGGCCCTCCTGCGGCCCGGTGGACCCACTCGCGTGCTCGGTGCTCACGGACGACCTCCATAGCTGACAGAACCTTGGCGCATAGTTTTTCGTACACCGGATTCGGATGCCGTAAGGAGCCCCCTGAAGAACGTCTAAGAATCCTTAGGCGTCCCTGACAGGCCCCGGTCACGGGCGGTCGACAGGCCGTCCGCCGGATCCGCCGACGGAGTGGCCGCCGGTCCCGCGATACGGACCGGTACCGGGCCGGCCTTGGCGTTCGCCGGCCGTCCCGTTAGCCTGTCGGTCCAATCTGAACACGCGGGAGCTTGGACCTTCCAGGCTGAGAGTGCGCTGATCGACCGTACGCCCCGGCACCGACCGGGGTGGGCGAGGGGGCGCAGACCGCCTGAACCTGTCCGGGTAATGCCGGCGTAGGGAGTTCCGGCCATGTCGGCTGTTTCGCCTGCCCATGTCCACGACGCGGCCCCGGCCGCGCACCGCGAGGCGCCGCTGGTGCTGGACACCGCCCCGCCCCGCACCCTCGACGCCCGGGCGCTGTTCGCGCTCTGGGCCAACCTCGGGGTCAGCCTGATCGGCTTCACCAGCGCGGCGACGGTGCTCGGCGCGAAGGGCTCGGAGCTGTCCTTCACCGCCGCGGTCACCGCGATCGTCGCGGGCACCGTGATCGGCACCGCGATGCTCGGCGTCGCCGCGCTGGTCGGCGCCCGCACCGGCGCCCCGGCGATGGCGGTGCTGCGCGGCCTGTTCGGCACCCGGCTCTCCTACCTGCCGACGGTGCTGAACATCCTGCAGTGCATCGGCTGGGGCGTGTACGAGCTCACCGTGATCGCCTGGGGTGCGCAGCAGGTCGCCGACACCCAGGGCTGGCGCTGGCTGTTCGTGGTCGCGGCGGGCTTGCTGACCACCGTGCTGACCATCTGGCCGCTGGGCTCGATCGCGGTGCTGCGCCGCTACGTGGCGGTCGCGGTGGGTGTGGCGATGGTGTACTTCACCGTCCAGCTCGGCCGGCAGGGCTTCCCCGACCCGGGGGCGGGCAACTGGCACGGCTTCCTGTCCGCGACCGACGCGGTCATCGCGGTGTCCATCTCGTTCGTACCGCTGGCCGCCGACTACACCCGGCACGCGCGCAGCTCCGGTGCGGCGTTCTGGGGCACCTTCTCGGGCTACACGGTGGCCCAGGTGTGGTGCTACGTGCTCGGCCTGATCGCGCTGCTCCAGTCGGGCGGCGACCCGGACAAGGTGTTCTCCTCGTTCACCGGGGTGGCGGCCGGCTGGGTGTTCCTGCTGGTGCTGGTGCTGCGCGAAACCGACCAGTCGTTCGCCAACGTGTACTCGACCGCGATGTCGGTGCACAACCTGTTCCCGCGGGTGGACCGCCGGGTGCTGACCGGCGGGATCGGCGTGCTGGTGACCGTGCTGGCGCTGCGGATCCAGCAGTTCACCGACTCGTACTACGCCTTCCTCGGCCTGATCGGCTCGGTCTTCGTGCCGCTGTTCGCGGTGCTGGCCGTCGACTACTTCCTCGGGGCCGGCCGCCGCGGCTGGAACCTGGCGCAGGACGCGCCGTCGCGGCCGCTGATGCTGCTGCCGTGGGCGCTCGGCTTCGCGGTGTACCAGTTCCTCAACCCGTCGGCGATCGGCGGCTGGTGGACGGGGATGTGGGGCGACCTCCAGTCGGCGGTGGGCTTCACCGCCCAGCCCTGGACGTCCGCCTCGCTGTTCGGCTTCCTCGTCCCGGCACTCGCGACCTGGGCGCTGGTACCGCTGTCCGCGCGGACCGCAGGCGCACCGGAGGCCTGACCGGCCCGGCCTGTTCACCCGGGGTTTCCCGTGGCGGGGCGGGACCGACATCCGACGGCTCGTAGGGTGGTCGCGTGGACACTCAGCATCTCGGCCGGACGGCTCCGGCCGGACCGGCGCCCGACCGCGGCGCCGTCCGGGTCATCGCCCATCGCGGCTCCTCGGCGGCTCTGCCGGAGCACACCCTGGAGGCCTACCGGCGGGCGATCGAGGAGGGGGCGGACGCGCTGGAGTGCGACGTCCGGCTGACCGCCGACGGGCAGCTGGTGTGCGTCCACGACCGGACGGTGCAGCGCACCTCCGACGGGCGGGGCGCGGTGTCCGCGATGACGCTGGCCCAGCTGTCGGAGCTGGACTTCGGGTCGTGGAAGTCCCCCGAGGAGCCGCGGCCGAGCGGGATCCTGACGCTGGCCCGGCTGCTGGAGCTGGTGGCCGAGGCCGGCCGGCCGGTGGGACTCGCGATCGAGACCAAGCACCCGACCCGGTACGCGGGGCGGACGGAGGCGGAGCTGCTTCGGCTGCTGGAGCGGTTCGGGCTGCTGCCGCGGACCCCGGAGGAGTCGTCGGTGCGGGTGATGAGCTTCTCGGAGCTGTCGCTGCACCGGATCCGCCGGGCGGCGCCGGCCGTGCCGACGGTCTACCTGCTGGAGCGCCGGCTCCCGGTGCTCGGCCGGACCCGCTCGCTGCCGGGCGGGGCCGGGATCGCCGGGCCCGGCATCGAGCTGGTCCGCCGCGACCCCGGGCTGGTGACGGCGCTGCGCCGGGCCGGGCACCGGGTGCACGTGTGGACGGTGGACGAGCCGGCGGACGTCGAGCTCTGCCTGGAGCTCGGGGTGGAGGCACTGATCACCAACCGGCCGCGCGAGGTGCTGGCGCAGCTCGGCCGCTGAGCCGGCAGCGGGCGGCGGACGCGGTGGTCCGCAGCAGCCGGCCGGGTGCGCGGGCGCACGAACGGGGGCGCAAAGTGTTCGGAGAAGCTCAGAGAACGCTCAATTCCCGACACTTTCACAACGGACCGTGAGCAGTTAATCGGCCCGTGAATACCGTGAGTTGCGGCGACATGAAATGTCCGCGCACGATCGCGGACCGGTCGTTTCCGACGCATTCCCAGGGGGCATCCATCCCTCGGCAGACGCTGAAGGAGGTCCCGGGGGTGGCGTTGATGGTGGCGCGTGCTGTGCCCGAGAAGGTAGGGCCGACTTCGTCGTCCATGGCGGTGCCGCACGGTCCGGCCAGCGTCGGAGCCGCGCGGCGGCGCCTGCGGCGCGAGCTCGGCGACCACGGGATAGCGGACACGGTGGTGGACGATGCGGTGCTGATCCTCTCCGAACTGCTCAGCAATTCCTGTCGGTACGCCCGGCCCCTGGGAAAGCTGACGGAGCTGGACGAGACGTCCTTCGACGAACCGGGCGAGCCCGATCCGGGCGGCATCCTGGTCCGCTGGTGGACGAGCGACGACGGTCCGCTCACCCTGTCCGTCACCGACGGCGGCTCGGTCACCCGGCCGATGCCGGCCAGTCCGTCGCTGACCGCCCGCGGCGGCCGGGGGCTGAGCATCGTCGGCCGGCTCTCCTGCGCGTGGGGCGTGCGCGACGCACCCGGCGAGGTGACCGTCTGGGCCGCCCTCCAGCTGCGGACCGGCAAGTCCGGCGATCTGGCGGGCGACCCGACCGCGTAGCCGTCCGCCCGACCGTCCGCCGCCGGGCACGGCGCGGCCGCCCGGCACCGGCCGTTGCGCCGCGCGCCGGACGAACCTCAGTAGGCTGCCGGTGCACTGTCGCCGTATCCGGGAGCCGCACCATGGCCAAGAAGGCCGCCAAGTCCTCGTCGCAGCCCAGCACCACCGCCGCCACCGGCGAGATCCCGGTCGTCGGCGCCCGCGAGAAGTGCCCCTGCGGCTCCGGCCGCCGGTACAAGGCCTGCCACGGCCGCGAGGCCGCGCACGCCGTCCAGGAGCTGGTGCACCGTCCGTTCGAGGGCCTGCCCGGCGAGGCCGACTGGGTCGCGCTGCGCGAGCTGGTGCCCGCCGCCACCGTGCCGCTGACGCTGGCCGCGGGCGTCGCGGAGAGCGCCGTCGGCGAGGTGCCGTCGGTGACGCTGGCCACCGTGCTGCCGCTGGCCTGGCCGGCGCTGCGCCGTCCGGACGGCTCGATCCTGCTGGGCCTGCAGACCCAGTCCTCCTCCGGCGACCTGAGCCGCGACCTCGCGGACGCGCTGGAGCTGGCGCTCGCCACCGAGCCGGGCACCCCGGTGCCGTCCCGCCGCACCACCGCGGGCGGCCGCCGGCTGCAGGACCTGCTGGACGCCTCGGCCGCGTTCGAACCCGAGGTGCACACCGGCTTCGAGTTCTGGCTGGAGGACGCCGAGAGCGCCACCGGCGAGGTCGCCGCCTCCCTGGAGCGGGCCAACGCCTCGGCGATCCCGACCGAGAAGGTGGCCGGCGTGGACGCCGCGTACTGGTGCGGCACCCCGGACAAGAACCACCTGCGCTGGGTCATGACGGTGCCCGAGGAGAAGCTGCTGGACGCGCTGGCCCGGCTGTCCGCCGCCGGGAACGCCTCGCTGGGCGAGGACACCAAGCTGGTCGGCTCGTTCCGTGCGCACGGCCTGACGGTGCCGGTCTGGGACCTCCCGCTGGAGTTCTCGGCCGCCGACTGCGAGAAGCCCGCGGCGGACTTCGCCGAGCGGCTCGCCGGCGCACTCGCCGAGGACGCGCCCCTCACCGCCGACGAGCGCCGGGCCCGGGCGAACCTGGTGAACCGTCAGATCACCCTGAACTGACGGGAAATGTGACTCGCGTCACATTTCTGCCCGTGGGACGAAAAAGCCAGGTCGCGCCATGGCCGGACAAATTGGCGGGCCGACGGATCTTTGTTACTGTTTAAACAGTCCGGTCGCTGGTGCATCCCCCGTCGCCAGCGACCGGATTTTCCATGCCCGGCTCCGCCCGGGCCGGCCCGGGCCCCTCGGGTCCGCGGCTCAGTACGAGAGCGGGCTGTTGTCCGGCTCCGCGGCGCTCGCCGCGATCAACCCCTCCAGCAGCGTGCCCACCTGGGGCAGCCACGGCTCGCCGTCCCCGGACGGCGGCGACACCCAGTGCACCCCGCCCGCACCGGTCGGCGACGGCGGCAGCAGGACGTACCCGCCGGGCCCGTGGTAGCGCAGCGCCCCCGGCACCCAGGGCCGCTCCGCGAGCAGCGCGCCGAGCCCCTCCAGCGTGAACGGCGCCACCAGCAGCACGTACCGCGACGGCGTCGCGAGGACGGGCCCCACCGTCACCCCGGTCTCCGCGAAGTACGTCAGCACCCGGGCGCCTGCGGCCGCGGGCAGGCTCACCGCGCCGAGCGTCCGCCCGGTGGCGGCGATGACCGGGGCGCCGGGCGCCCGCTGCTCCCACCACCACTGCACCATCCGGGGGTCGGTGGTGGCCGCCGGCAGCGGCGGATCGTGCGGATGGGCGCCGGCCAGGGCGCAGCGCGGCTCGTCACAGGTGCACGGCCCGAACGGGCCCCGCACCGCCCGGGCACCGGGCACCACCGGCCAGCCGCGGTCCGCCGCCTCCAGTGCGGCCAGCAGCAGCGCGCTCTGCTCCCGCCGGCGGCCGCCCGGCCACCGCAACTGCATCCGACGCATGGCTGCTCGTTCCTCTCCGCGACCGTGTGGCTCAGGACCACCGACGGCGTCTGGGCGCGGCCGGCGTGAGACGAGGGGGCGCCGGACACTCCCGGAGGTGTGCGGCCCCTGGAACGAGAATCCCTCATACGGCCGGATGGACGCGCGTCGAGCGCGGCCGGTTCCACCGTACGAGTGAGTGGGCCGCACGCCGGAGGGCGGTCGGCCGGCGGAAGCATACGATCCGGACGTCCGGTTGACCCTGCGTCAGCCGTAGCGGAGGCCGGGGCGGGCCCGCAACCGCCCGCCCGTCTCCCGCCGCGCCCGCGAACGGGCCGCCGAGGACGGATGTGCAGACCGCGTCACGATTCTGGACATGCCCCGATCGGCCTGTGTACAAGTGGTGGATTGCTGCCGACTAGTGAGGTAGCGAGCGCTTCGTCCGGCCTCGGCATTCCTGCGTGACACGTACCAGTATGTGGGGAGTTGCGACATGACCGACACCCAGCCGCGGGGACTGGCCCTGTCCGGGGCTGCCGTGTCCGGGGCCGCCCTGGGCGGCGCGGCGCTGGCCTCCGCGGCACCCGCCGGACCTGCGGCCGGGGCGGTCCCCGCGGACGGCGTGCCGCTGCCCGGACCGCTCGACGGCGCGGCCGACGACGCGTCGGACCGGTCGGCCGGCCCGCTCCCCGACCTCGGCAGCCTGTACGAGCACACCGGGCTGCTCGCCCGTGCCCGCGGACTGGAGGCCGCACTGGCCGCCGTCCTGGAGTCCGGCGCGGCGCTGCTCGGTGCACGGCGCGGGCTGATCGCCACCACCGTGCGCGGCACCGGGCGGCCGGTCGGGCTCGGCCTCGACCGGTCCGGGCTCGGCGCGCTGGAGACCGTCCCGGTCGAGCACGGGCCGTTCGCCGGGCTGCTCAGCCACCCCGTCGGCGGGCGGCTGCTGATCGGCGACCTCGCGGACGACCCTTCGGTCGGCGCGCGGTTCCGCGAGGTCGCCGCCCAACTCGGCCTCGGCGCCTGCTTCGCACTGCCGCTCGGCACCGCCGAGGACGGCCCGCTGGGCGCCGCCGCGTGGTTCTGGGACGAGCCCGCCGAGCCCACCGAACGGCGGCAGCAACTCACCGCCCAGTACTGCGAGTTCGCCGCACCGGTGCTGGCCTCCCAGGCCGCCTCGGACCGGGCCGGGCGAGCCGCCGAGGCACTGCGGCGCAGCCTGCTGCCGGACCGACTGCCGACCGCGCCCGGGGTCAGGATGGCCGCCCGCTGCCTGCCCGCCCGGCTGGAGAACGCCGCCGGCAGCGACTGGTACGACGCCGTCGAACTGCCCGACGGCACCCTCGCCGTCAGCGTCGGCAGCGTCTTCGGCGACGGACCTGGCGCCGGACCGGCCTCCGCGCCCGGCGCGGCCGCCGCGATGACCCGGGTCCGGGCCGCGCTGCGCGCGTACGCCGTCCTGGAGGGCGAGGACCCGGTCTCCGTACTCGGCGACCTCGAACTGCTGCTCAAGACCACCGAGCCGGCCCGCACCGCCACCGCCGTCTACGGCTGGGTGCAGCCGGCCGAGCGCCGGGTCGCGCTGGCCGGCGCCGGGCACTGCCCGCCGATCCTGGTCGGCCGCGGCGGTGCCGAGTTCGTCGAGACCTCCCTCTCCGCCCCGCTCGGCGTGCTCAGCTGCTGGGAGGCGCCCGGCGTCGAGCTCACCGCGGACCGCGGCGACCTGCTGCTGCTCTACACCGAGGGCCTGGCCAGGCACTGCGGCCCGACCCTGCACGCGGGCCAGACCGCGCTGCGCCGGGCCGCCGCCGACGCGCCCCGGGACGCCCGGCTCGACCCGGAGCGCTTCTGCGCCCACCTGCTGGAGGCGGTCGGCGCACCCACCGACGGCGCCGGGGCCGACGACCTGGTGCTGCTGGCCGTCCGCTTCGACTGAGCGCTGCGGCACCCCGGCACAGCCCGGCCCGTCCGGGTCCGAACGGGTGCCCGACGGCCGGCGGGCTCCCGCTCGTACCATGGGAGCCACGGCCGCCCATGAACCTCGCGATCCGAGGTGACCGGGGCGGCACACACGCGCAAGGAGGCGACGTACGTGACCGAGGACCGCACGCCGGCGGTGTCCGCCAACCCCGAGGGACTGGCCGCCGAGCAGGACGACCAGCCGATCAAGGGCCGCAAGAACGGCCTGTACGGAGAGGTCTCCGACGAGCTCGCGGCCTCCATGAAGTCCGGCTGGGCCGACACCGAGCTGCGCGGGCTGGAGCCCGTCGCCCAGGCCGCGTACGCCGCCGAGCGGCGGGCGAAGCTGTCCGCGCGCTTCCCGGGCGAGCGCCTGGTGATCCCGGCCGGCCACCTGCGGGTCCGCGCCAACGACACCGACTACCCGTTCCGGGCCGCCAGCGAGTACGTGCACCTCACCGGCGACCAGACCGAGGACGCGGTGCTGGTCGCGGAGCCCACCGGCGACGGGCACGACTTCACCCTGTACCTGCTGCCCCGCTCCGACCGCGAGAACGGCGAGTTCTGGCTGGACGGCCACGGCGAGCTGTGGGTCGGCCGCCGGCACAGCCTGGAGGAGGCCGAGGCCCTGCTCGGCCTGCCCGCCCGCGACGTCCGCAAGGCCGCCGAGGAGCTCGCCGCCGCCACCTCCGCGCTGCCCACCCGGATCGTCCGCGGCTACGACAGCGACCTGGAGGAGGCCCTCAGCGGCGTCCTCGACGAGGAGCACGACGACGAGCTGAAGGTCTTCCTCAGCGGCCTGCGGCTGGTCAAGGACGCGTGGGAGATCGGCGAGCTGCGCGCCGCCTGCGACGCCACCGTCAAGGGCTTCACCGACGTCGTCCGCGAGCTCGGCCAGGCCGTCGCCACCTCCGAGCGCTGGATCGAGGGCACCTTCTGGCGCCGCGCCCGCGTCGAGGGCAACGACGTCGGCTACGGCTCCATCTGCGCCGCCGGCCCGCACGCCACCACGCTGCACTGGGTCCGCAACGACGGCGAGGTGCGCCCCGGCGAGCTGCTGCTGCTGGACGCCGGCGTGGAGACCACCTCCCTGTACACCGCCGACGTCACCCGGACGCTGCCGATCAACGGCACCTTCTCCGAGCTCCAGCGCAAGATCTACGACGCGGTGTACGACGCGCAGGAGGCCGGCATCGCCGCGGTCCGGCCGGGCGGGCGGTTCCGCGACTTCCACGACGCCGCCCAGCGCGTCCTCGCCGAGCGCCTGCTCGCCTGGGGCCTGCTCGACCCCGCGGTGTACGACGTGGAGAAGGTGCTGGAGCTGGGCCTCCAGCGGCGCTGGACGCTGCACGGCACCGGCCACATGCTCGGCCTCGACGTGCACGACTGCGCGCACGCCCGCCGCGAGGACTACGTCGACGCGGTGCTGGAGCCCGGCGTCGTGCTCACCGTCGAGCCCGGCCTGTACTTCCAGCAGGACGACCTCACCGTGCCGGAGGAGTACCGCGGCATCGGCGTCCGCATCGAGGACGACATCCTCGTCACCGCCGACGGCAACGAGAACCTCTCGGCCGGCCTGCCGCGCCGTGCCGACGAGGTCGAGGCCTGGATGGCACAGCTCGCGGGCTGACCCTCCCGCACGACGGCGACGGCCGGGCCCCGCAC
>NZ_JBHWBW010000312.1:2815-9373 GCF_042735675.1 Kitasatospora sp. NPDC059571 | reverse complement strand
CCCGGCGCTCTGGGCCCGCCCGCCGACCCGCCCGCCGCCCCCCCCCTCCGGCGGCCCCCCGGGCCGGCCGGCCCGGCCGGCGCGCGGGCCGGCCCCGGCCGCACCCTCGCCGCCGCCGGACTCAACGTCAACCTCGCCCCGGTGCTGGACGTCTACGAGCGGCCCGGCAACTTCATCGACGCCAAGCAGCGCTCCTACGGCCACGACCCGCGGACGGTGGGCCTGCTGACCGCGGCATTCACCGCGGCCCAGGCGCAGGAGGGCGTCGCCGGCACCGCCAAGCACTTCCCCGGGCTCGGCACCGCGCCGGCCGGCGCCAACACCGACGAGGGCCCGGTCACCCTGGCCGACCCGCTGGAGGAGTTGCGCGCCGTCGGCGAGGCGCCCTACCCGGCCGCCCTCGCGGCCGGCGCCCGCCTGGTGATGCTCTCCTGGGCGGCGTACCCGGCACTGGACGCCGCCCGCCCGGCCGGGCTGTCGCCGGTGGTGGTGCAGCAGGAGCTGCGCGGCCGGCTGGGCTTCACCGGGGTCACCGTCTCGGACGCGCTGGAGGCCGGCTCGCTGGACGCCTTCGGCTCCACCGGGGAGCGCGCGGTCGCGGCCGCCGCCGCCGGGATCGACCTGATCCTCTGCTCCGCCCGGGACGCCGCGCAGGGCGAGCGGGCGGCGGCCGGGCTCGCCGCCGCCCTCGACGACGGCACCCTGGACCGGACCGCCTTCACCGGTGCGCTCGCCCGGGTGGACGCCCTCCGGGCGGGCCTGCGCTGAGCTGGCCCGCCCGGCGGGGTGCGGCCGGTCAGTGCACGGTGCCCGCGTACCGCTGGAGGAAGCGGGTGCCCGTCCCCGCGGTGACCACCACGTCGTAGCGGCCGGCCGCGTCCAGCGGCCAGGTCACCGAACTCCGGCCGCCGGGGCCGACCCAGAGGGTCTGCGCGGTGCCCGCGAAGTCGTTCGGCACCAGGCTGAAGGAGACCTCGGTGCGGCCGTCGTTGGCGAGCTGCAGGGTGACGCCCCGGGCGGTGGCGGCGGCCGTCACGGACGGCACGGCCACGTCGTCCCGGCCCGCCCGCACGATCGACCCGGCGAAGCGCCGGACGAAGCCGTCCGGGCCGTGCACGGAGAAGTCGTAGCGGCCGTCGGTCGCCGATGCGTCCCAGGTGTAGCTGCCGCTCGCACCGGGCGCGACCGTGAACGGGGTGCCGGCGAACGCGTACACGATGTTCGGGTAGACGGTGAACGGGAAGGCCACCGAGCCGCCGTTGGACAGGGTGCACGCCACCTTGCCGGTGGTGCGGTCCACCGCCGCGTCGGCCCACGGCCGGTAGGGCAGCGGGCGGTGCGGCCGGGCGCCGGACTCCTGGACGGGCATCGCCTGGGCGCCGGTGGCAGGGAGCTGGACGGCGGGCAGTGCGGCGCCCGCGTCCGCCTTGGCCATCAGGGCGGCGGTGTCCGGGAGTTGCGGGATCGAGAAATCCGGCGCGGTGAAGTCGAGGCAGCTGGTGAGGTCGCCGCAGACGGCCCGCCGCCAGGGCGAGATGTTGGGCTCCCGGACGCCGGTGACCAGCTCCAGGAAGCGCAGCACCGACGTGTGGTCGAACACCTGGGAGTTGACCCAGCCGCCGCGCGACCACGGCGAGGCGACCCAGAGCGGCACCCGGTTGCCGAGGCCGATCGCCCGGCCCTGGGTGTACTCCTCCGGCGTGCCCGGCTCCGGGGTGGGCGGTACGACGTGGTCGAAGTAGCCGTCGTTCTCGTCGTACATCACCAGGAACACGGTGTGCTGCCAGACGGCAGGGTTGGACATCAGCGACTGCAGTGCGGTGTTGACCCAGTGCGCGCCGTAGTCCGGGCTGGCGCTGGGGTGTTCGCAGAACAGGTACGGCGCGACCAGCCAGGAGACGGTCGGCAGGGTGCCGTCCTTGCAGTGCCGGTCGAACGCGGTCGGGTCGAACGTGGTCATCGCGTTGACGTACCGCGGGTCCGTGGCGGGGAAGTTGTGGAACTGCTTGAAGTAGGAGAGCGCGTTGTCGTCGTAGTCGCCGGTGCGGTCGTCCTTGCTGGGGTTGTGGTAGACCCGCCAGCTCACCCCGGCGGCCTGCAGCCGCTCGGCGTAGGTCGTCCAGTCCGCCACCGGGTTGTCGGTGACCGGGGTGTTGTCGATCCAGGGGCCGGTGGTGCCGTCCCGGCCGGGGCCGGCGGTGCCCGTCCACAGGTAGAGCCGGTTGGGGTCGGTCGGGCCGGCCATCGAGCAGAAGTACGCGTCGCAGAGCGTGAACGCATCGGCCAGCGCGTACTGGTACGGGATGTCCTGGCGGGTGAAGTAGCCCATGGTGCGCTCGCCCTTGGCGGCGATCCACTTGTTCATCGCGCCGCCGTTGATGGCCTGGTGGCCGGTGGCCCAGTCGTGCGCGAGACCGCCCGCGTTCTGCGCGTTGTACGTGGTGGTGTCCATCCGGAACGGCAGCATCACGCCGCCGTCGCTGCGGCCGGCGTCGGGCTGGCGGAACACGTCGGTGCCGTCGGGGAACTGCAGCGCCTGCTTGTCGGCGAAGCCCCGGACGCCGTTCAGGGTGCCGAAGTAGTGGTCGAAGGAGCGGTTCTCCTGCATGAGGATCACCACGTGCCTGACGTCGGCGATCGACCCGGTGGCGCCGGTGGCGGCCCGGGCGGCGGCCTGCGGCAGGCCCACGGCGGCGGCCGCGCCGGTGGCCGCCGTCGCGGCGACGAAGCTGCGGCGGCTGAGCTGGGGGGTCATGGCACGGCCTCTCAGAGGGTGAAGGTGGCGACGGCGGCGGCGGTGTCGCTGGGCCAGCCGTTGCCGGCGGCGTTCGGCTCGGCCTGCGGCCAGCCGGTGGCGAGGGTGTGCGCCTCGACGAGGGTCAGCGCACCGGCGTACTGGACCTGGTCGATCCGGTCCTGCGGCTCAGGCTCGGTGCCGCGCAGCGTGCGGGTCGGCGACCAGGTGTTCCCGGGGGAGGCCACCGGGTCGGGGTGGGCGCCGCGGTACGCGTCGGTGAGTCCGGCGTTCTGCAGGGCGACGGTGACCGGCCAGGCGAGGGCCGGGCGGGAGCCGGCGCCGGTCCAGTCCAGGTGCGAGGGCGAGGCGAGGTCGGCGGCCAGCACGACCCCGGCGCCGGCCGCGATGTCGGCCCGGACGGCGGTGGCGAGCGCCTGCGCCTGCTGCCCGCGGGTGGAGGACGCCTCGGCGCTCTGCACCTGGGCGGCGCTCTGTCCGTCCCGGATCGCGTACGGGCCGTAGTTCCCCTCGTCGAGGTGCGCGGCCCAGAACCGGACGGTGCGCCCGCCCGGCAGCTGCACGGTGGCGCCGGCGGCGGGCAGCGCGGCGGTCGGCGCGGTGACGGCGGTGAGCGGCCAGCGGCTGAGGATGCCGACGCTGCCCGAGCTCTGGTAGGCGTACCAGCCGAGGGTGGTGGCCAGCGACTGCGCGGCGGTGCCGGCGGTCTCCTGCAGGGCGACCACGTCCAGGCCCTGGGTGAGGACGGCGCGCAGCTGCTTCTCCGCGGCGTCGGTGAAGGCGGCGCCCGCGTTGGCGAGGTTCCAGGTCGCGGTCTTCAGGGTGAGCGGCCCGGCCGGGTCGCGGACCGGGATCTGCACGGTGACCGTGTCGGTGGCGCCGGACGGGTCCTTGATCCCGACGGTGACGTGGGCGGGGTGAGCCTGGGCCGCGGGCGCGGTGCCGCTCACCGTGCCGTCGGCCGCCACCGACAGCCAGGCGTCCCCGGAGACCTTCCGGTACGCGGCGGCGCCGGTGCCCTTCGTCCAGAGCCCGCCGAGCTTCACCGACACCGCTGCGCCGGGCGCGACCTGCGCGGTCGTCAGGGCGTCGACGACGGCGTGCGGACGCGGCGCGGCGGGCTTCGGCCGGAAGCCGAACGGGCCGGTCTGCGCCAGGATGCCGTACCCGTCCTTGGCCAGCAGGTAGGCGGTGTACGGGCCGCCGGTCAAAGCCGAGGTGTCCAGCTGGACGTCCCCGCTGCCGCCGGGCGTGTACTTCCACAGCAGCGAGGACCCGGTGCCCGGCTGCCGGGTGCCGTCGTAGATCCCCACCCAGTTCTTCGGGTCGGGGGCCGAGGTCGTCCAGTGGAAGGTGAGCCTGTCGCCCTCGGTCGGGTCCGCCGGTGTCGCGAGGACGAGCGTCGAGCCTGTCGCCACGGAAGTCCTGTCCGCCGCACCGCCGTTGGCGCGGCTGGTTCGAGTTGGCTGAACAACTCGACCATTGACCCGGCCGGCGGCGGATTTGCTGTGAACGGCGCGTGACGGACCGTCGGGAGATCGGCCAAATCGCCGTGCCCGCCGGCCCTGTCCGTCCGGCCCGGTAGCGTCCGACCCGACCGGCATCGGACCGATGCACGGACGGCAACGGGAGGGCAACCATGGAGTCCGCACAGGAACGGACGGTGACGGCGCTGCTGGCGGCGGTGGCCGAGAGCGGGCGGCTGGAGGTCTTCCGAACCGCCCACGCCCTCCTGGAACTCGGCCCGGCGCACCACGCCGAACTCCGGGCGGCGCTGGACGGCGTCCTGCTCCGCGGCGTGCCGGTCCCCTTCCTGCGCAGGCCGCTGACGTCCCACCACCCCGACTTCGTCCCGCACGCGGTGGCGCTCGCCCTCGGCTCGCTCCTGCTGGACCCGGACGAGTTCCTCGCCCGCCGCGGCGAGGGGTACTGCTACGACGTGCCCCTGGCGGTGGCCGAGGCCGGTGCCGAGTACCGCGGCGACCTGGCCGCCGCCCTGTGGCGGCTCGTCGAGGACCCGGACCGCCCGCCGGCGCTGCGGTGGCGCGCCGCGGCCCGGCTGGAGCTGCTCGGCGACACCGAGCGGGCGGCCGCCGAGCGGTACCTGCAGGACGCCGGCGTGTCCGACCCGCAGGCCGCGCCGCCGCCGCTCCCGCCGGACGAGCGCCGGGACGCCGCCCTGCGCGCCGCCGTCGCCGACACCTGGCGCAGGATCGAGGAGTACCTCGCCGGGCACGCGCCCGCCCTCCTGGACGGCCTGGCCGGGCCCGCCGACGACGCGGACATCGCCGAGGCGGAGGAGGCGCTCGGCCGGCCGCTGCCGGTGGACTTCGCCGCCTCCTGCCGGATCCACCGCGCCGTCGACGTCCCGGGCGGCCCGGTCGACCACCTCGACGTCGCCGACCTCGCCGAGGGCCGCGACGAGGCGGTGGAGGACGGCGGCTGGGACTCACCCGACGCCGACGACGAGATCCGCCGGGACTGGGGCTGGCGCCCGGGCTGGATCCCGCTCGCGCACGAGGGGGACGGCTCGATCGTCGCGCTCGACCTCGACCCGGCCGCGGCCGGCGTCCTCGGCCAGGTGATCTACGCCGACCAGGGCTTCCCCGACCACGTGGTGGCGGACGGCTGGCTGTCCGTCCTGACGGACTTCGCGGACGCGCTGGAAGCGGGCCGATACCGGTACGACGAGGCGCTCGGCGAGCTGGACCACCGTGCGGGCCCCGCCGGACCGGGCGTCAGTGACCGCCCCGGAGGTTGAGCACCAGGACCCCCATGATGATCAACGCGATGCCGAACCACTGGGCGCGGCCCAGCGGTTCGGCGAAGAGGACGGCCCCGATGCAGGCCACCGCGGCGGTGCCGGCGCCGGACCAGACGGCGTACGCGATCGAGACCGGGATCTGCTTCAGCGCCTTCCCCAGCAGCAGGAAGGACAGCACGTAGCCGGCCGCCACGCCCAGGCTCGGCCAGAGCCGGGAGAAGCCGTCGGTGAGCTTGAGCAGACTGGTGGCGCAGACCTCGCTGGTGATGGCGAGCGTGAGCAGCAGCCAGGGCATCAGGCGGGCCGGGCGGCCGCGAGCCGGCCGAGCAGGGCGAGGTCGGCCTGCTCCAGGCTCTCCAGCAGGGTGACCCGGCCGGCCGCGGTGATCGGCACGGTGGACGGCACGGCGAGCACCGCGCAGCCCGCGGCGCTCGCGGAGGCGACGCCGGCCGGGGTGTCCTCGACGGCGACGCAGTCGGCCGGGTCGAGGCCGAGCCGGTCGGCGGCGGCCAGGTACGGGTCGGGCTCCGGCTTGGTCCGCGGGGTGTCCTCGGCGGCCAGCGTCACCGTGAACCACTGGGTGCCGAGCCCGGCCAGCACCAGGTCGACCACCCGGCGCGGCGAGGCGGAGACCAGCGCGGTCGGCACGGCGGCCGCGTGCAGCTGCGCCAGCAGGGCGAGGGCGCCGGGCCGGGGCACCGCCCGGGCGGCCACCTTGCTGCTGAAGGACTCGTTGAGCGCCGCGACGAGGTCGTCCTCGGTCCGGCCGGTGCGGCTGGCGCGGTGCAGGTGGCCCGCGGTGTGCTCGACGGCGCGGCCGAGCACCTCGGGGAGGTCGTCCTCGGTGAGCGTCAGGTCGAGCTCGGCGGCGAGCTCGGCGGCCGCCTGCCACCAGAGGTGTTCGGTGTCGACGAGGGTGCCGTCCATGTCGAACAGGACGGCGGCGGGAGTGTCGGGCATGGGTGCACCTTAAGCAAAGAGGGGCGGGCGCCGGGCCCGTGGGCGCCCCGGGGGGGGCGGCGGGATCCCGACGCGCGCG
>NZ_JBHWBW010000312.1:0-2805 GCF_042735675.1 Kitasatospora sp. NPDC059571 | reverse complement strand
CCCGGGCACGTTGCCCGCCCGGGGACGGCCGGAGTCAGCCGGACCGCGGCGTACGCGGATCCGAACGAGGGAGCCTACCGACGGTCGACGAGGACCGGGCGGTCGGGGAGCAAGAGGTCGGCGCGGCCGCCGGGCGGCAGCGCGGACGCGGCCTCGGTCGGCAGGTCGGCCTTGACCTCGGTGCCGTCGGCCAGCCGGACGGTGAGGCGGGTCACCGCACCGAGGAAGGAGGCGGCGACGACCAGTGCGGTGCCGTCCGCGGCCGGGGTGAGGTGCACGTTCTCCGGGCGGACCAGCACGTCCAGCGGGCCGTCGGAGGGCAGGGCGCCGTCCACGGCGTGCCGGCGGCCGAGCACCGCGACGCCGTCGCCGGCCCGCTCCGCTGGGATCCGGCTCATCGTGCCGACGAACTCGGCGACGAAGGCGGTCGCCGGCCGGGCGTACAGCTCGGCCGGGGCGGCGCACTGCTCCAGGCGGCCGGCCCGCAGCACCGCGACCCGGTCGGCCATCGACAGCGCCTCCTCCTGGTCGTGGGTGACGAACAGGGTGGTGATGCCGAGCTCCTGCTGGAGGCGGCGGATCTCCTCGCGCAGGCTGAGCCGGACCTTCGCGTCCAGGGCGGACAGCGGCTCGTCGAGCAGCAGCGCCCGCGGCTTGAGGGCCAGCGCGCGGGCCAGCGCGATCCGCTGCTGCTGGCCGCCGGAGAGCTGGTGCGGGTACCGGCCGGCGTGCTGCGGCAGGCCGACCAGCTCCAGGAGCTCCTGGGCCCGGGCGCGGCGCTCGGCCTTGCCGGTGCCGCGCATCCGCAGGCCGAAGGCGACGTTGTCGGCGGCGGTCAGGTGCGGGAAGAGGCTGTACGACTGGAAGACCATGCCGGCGTCGCGGCGGTGCGCCGGGATCCGGGTGATCGGTGCGCCGTCGACCAGGACCTCGCCCGCGTCGTGCGTCTCGAAGCCGGCCAGGATCCGCAGGGCGGTGGTCTTGCCGCAGCCGGACGGGCCGAGCAGGGCGAGGAGTTCGCCGGGCTGCACGGTCAGGTCGAGGCCGTCCAGCGCGGTGGTCGCCCCGAAGCTGCGGCGCAGGCCGCGGAACTCGACGGTGGCGCCGCCCACGTGCGTGGCGGCGGACAGGGTGGCGGTGCTCATGGGGGTCTCCGGGTCAGGAAGCGGCGGGTGCGGGGCGGCGCTCGCGGCCGGCGGCGGCGAGCATGAGGAGCAGCACCCAGGTGATCAGCAGGCTGAGCACGGACACCGCGACGGACATCTGGCCCTGGCTGTTGCCGACCGAGTACACCCAGACCGCGAAGGGCTGGTACCCGAGGATGGACGCCGCGGTGAACTCGCCGAGCACCAGCGCCAGGGTCAGGAAGGCGGCGTTCAGCAGCGCGCCGCGCAGGTTGGGCAGGACGACCGTGACGACCGCGCGCGGCCAGCTCGCCCCGCAGTTGCGGGCGGCCTCGACGAGCGTGCGCACGTCGACCGCGCGCAGCCCGGAGTCCAGCGCCCGGTACGCCAGCGGCAGCGACATCAGCACGTAGGCGATGACCAGCACGATCGGGAACTCGGGCCGCTGGATGAACACGATGGTCTGGAAGAACGGCGTGTCCATCAGGTGGTCCGGGCCCCAGCGCAGCACGCCGATCAGCCCGGCGGTGAGCGCCACCGGCGGCACCACCAGCGGCAGCGTGCAGACGACCTCCAGCACCGCGCGCAGCCGGGCCGAGCCGAGCCGGGCGGCGATCAGCGCCGGGACGAGCAGGGCGAGCAGCACCACCACGGTGACCGCGGCCAGTTCCAGGGTGAGCACCAGGGCGTCGGTGAAGCCGGGTGCGCCCAGCAGGCCGGTGTACGCGGAGAAGTCGATCCCGCCGGGGCTGTCGATCGAGAACCAGACCGAGGCGGCCATCGGGACCAGGAAGTACACGCCGGCGACCAGCAGCACGGCGCCGCGCCACAGCCGGAGTCGGGAGATCAGCTGAGCCATCGGGCACTCCGGCGCTGCAGGGGCAGGTAGACGGCCATCACCAGGACGGCGACCACGATCATGTCGAGGCTGAGGGCGAGCGCCAGGTTGCCCTGGCCGACCAGCACGTTGCCCGAGAGCGCGTCGGCGATCTGGCGGCTGATCAGCGGCACGGTGGCGCCGACCATGGCCGAGGCGGTGGCGTACGCGGCGAAGGCGCTGCCGAACAGCAGCACGTACCCGCCGAGCAGCGAGGGCAGCAGGATCGGCAGGGCGACGTGCCGCCAGTACTGCAGCGCGGTGGCCCGGTTGTTGGCGGCCGCCTCGCGCCACTGGCGGCGCAGGCCGTCCAGGGCCGGGGTGATGGTGAGCACCATCAGCGGCACCAGGAAGTACAGGTAGGCCACCGCCAGGCCGGTGAAGCTGTAGAGCGACCAGCCGTGATCGGTGAGGTGGAACAGCTTGGTCACCTCGCCGGCGTTGCCGAGGGTGGCGACGAAGGCGAAGGCGAGCGGCAGGCCGCCGAAGTTGGCGAGCACGCCCGAGGCGGTCAGCACCGCCTCCCGGACGATCCGGAAGCGCGAGGTGACCACGGCCTGGGCGAGCGGGACGCCGACCAGGGTGCCGACCAGGGCGGTCAGCGCGGACAGCTTGACGCTGCTCACCAGGGCCGTCCAGTAGGCGCCCTGCACCGAGTCGGTGAGGTTGGCGGTGGTGAACGAGCCGGCGCCGTGCTCGGCGTCCGAGGAGAGCGTGAACGCCCCGGTGAGGATGGCGATCGCCGGCAGGCCGAAGCCGATCGCGCAGAACGCGAGCAGCGGGACGGCGGCCGCCCAGGGGCCC
>NZ_JBHWBW010000311.1:0-9414 GCF_042735675.1 Kitasatospora sp. NPDC059571 | reverse complement strand
CGCCGAGACCCGCCAGGTCCTCGCCGCCTCCCTCGCCATGCTCCGCACCAAGCACGCCGACCTGCCCAGCCGCAAGCACGGCAACCCCCCGATGTGATCCCAGCGGACCGACCAGCCGAGGAGGCAGCACCGTGAACGACACCCGACCCGAGATCAGGTTCACCGCCGGCAACCCCACCCCCGAGGAGATCGCCGTCGTCACCGCCGTCCTGCACACGCTGGCCGCCCGGCCCGCGGAGTCGGCGCTCACCCCGCGGCGGATCACCTGGACCGGCGCGCTGGACTACCAGAACCCGAACTCCTGGCGCAGGGCGGCATGACCGCGGAACCGGACCGGCTGCGCACGCTGGTCGAGCAGGGGCGCGCCGCCGCGGAGTACCCCGCCGTGGCCGGCCTGCTCGCCGCCGCGTCGCGCACGGACCTCCCGAGGGCCGGCCGGCTGCTCGCCCGGGTGGACCCGGACGAGGTCCGGCGGCACCACCCCGGGGTCCGCGCGATCACGGCCGTGGTCACCGGTTCCGGCACCGTCGCCGGCCTGGTCCCGCCGCTCACCGCCGAACTCGCCCGCGGCGGGCTGCTGCTGGCGCCCGTCCTGACCGACTTCGACCGCTGGGCGGAGGACCTGGCGGACACCGCCGGGCCGGCCTACGCGGACGGCACCGACGTGGTGCTCTGCGTGCTGGACGCCGAGGCCGTGCTGGCCGCACTCCCGGCTCCCTGGCGCGTCGAGGACGCCGAACGCGCCGCCGCCGACACTCTCGCCCGGCTCGACGCCCTCGCCGGCCGCTACACCGCGCACGGCACGGGCACCCTGGTGCTCAACACCGTGCCGCTGCTGCGCAGCCACACCCACCAGCTGATCGACCACGCCTCCCGGGCCCGGTTCGGCATCCTGTGGCGGGAGTTCAACATCGGCCTGCTCCGCCTCGCCGCCCGCCACGAGCGGGTCGCGGTGGTCGACCTGGACCCGCTGGTCGCCGAGGGCGGGCCGGTCCGGGACCCGCGGCTGGCCGCCTACGCCCAGGCCCGGCTGGGCGACGACCTGCTCGGCCGGTACGCCCGCGAGGTGGCGCACCTGGTCCGGTCCCGGTGCGGGCTCGCCCGCAAGGCCCTCGTGGTGGACCTCGACCGGACGCTCTGGGACGGCGTGCTCGGCGAGGACGGCCCGGACGGCATCGCCGCGGCCGGCACGCTGCGCGGCCAGGCGTTCGGCCGCTTCCAGCGGATCGTCGCCCAACTCGGCTCGCAGGGGGTGCTGTTGGCCGTGAGCAGCAAGAACGACCGGCAGCCCGTGCTGGACGTGCTCCGGGACCATCCCGACCTAGTGCTGCGCACGGACGACTTCGTCCGCATCGCCGCGGACTGGCGGCCCAAGGCCGAGCACCTGAAGGAGCTCGCGGCCGACCTCCGGCTGGGCACCGACGCCTTCGTGTTCGTCGACGACTCCCCGGTGGAGTGCGCCCTGGTCGCCGCGGAACTGCCCGAGGTGGCGGTGGTCCCGCTGACCGGCGAACCGGCCGAGCACGTCGAACGGCTGCTCGCCGACGGCTGGTTCGACGTCCCGGCGCTCACCGCCGAGGACCGTGCCCGGGCCGGCGACTACCGGACCGAGGCGGCCCGCCGCGCTGCCCTGCTCCCCGCCAAGGGCGCGGCCGCCGACGGAGGGGCCGAGCCGACGTCCGAGCAGCTCGGCGCGCTCGGCATGGCGGTCGAGGTCTCGCCGGTCCGGCCGCACGAGATCGCCAGGGTCGCCCAGCTGACCCTGCGCACCAACCAGTTCAACCTGACCGGCGAGCGGCTCGGCGCGGCCGACGTGCGGGCCGGGCGGGACGACCCGGACCGCCAGGTGCTCGCCGTCCGCTCGCTGGACCGGTTCGGCGACCAGGGCGTGGTGGGGGCGGTGTTCGCCCGCCGTACCGCGGACGGCCTGCGGATCGACAACGTGCTGCTCAGCTGCCGGGTGCTGGCCCGCGGGGTGGAGCGGGCGGTGCTCGCCGCCGTCCTGGCCGAGGCGCGGCGGGCCGGCCTCGGCGCGGTGGACGCCCTGCACCGGCCGACCGGTCGCAACCACCGGACCGCGGACTTCTACCCGTCGCTGGGATTCCGCCCGGCCGGCGAGGACGACCGCGGCCGGCGGTTCCGGCACGACCTGGCCGAGCTCCCGCAGCCGCCCGGGCACATCCGGCTGACCGCGGCCCTGGACGCCGTCGGGTAGCGCTGCCCGGGCCCTCCCGGTTTGACCGGGCGGCCGCCGCCGGGCGGTCGTACGGTGGACGGGGGGCCACCGGAATGCCCGCGACAAGGCCCGAGGCCTACGGGAGGTTGCAAATGCCCGGCTCCGTCACCATCAGCCACACCGATGCCCTGGTCATGCTCGCCCACGACGATGCGCGGCGACTGTCCGTGATGCTGGGCGAGATGTCCCGGATGCTCGGCGAGTCCGGCTCCGACCGGCTCACCGACCCCCAGGTCGGCGCGCTCGCCGAGGGCCAGGCCCACCAGCGCGAGGAACTCACCGCATGGTGCCGGAAGCTCTCCGGCTACCTGGCGGACCATCTCTGAGCCCTTCGGGGCGCCGTGCGCCGCCGCCGTCCGCCGTCAGCGGGCGGCGGCCTCCAGTGCGTCCAGCAGCGCGTCGGTCTCGGCGCCGATCGCGGCCAGCGCGGCCGTCGGGTCCGCCGCCCCGGCCAGCAGCATGCCCGCCTCGCACAGCGCCCCCAGCAGCAGGCGGGAGCGGATGCCGGGGTCGGCGCCGGGCATCGCGCGCTCGACGCCGCGGCGCAGCAGGGCGATCGAGTGCTCCTGCTCGACGGCCCGCACCTCCGGCCAGCCGAGCTGGGCCGGTCCGTCCAGCAGCAGCACCTGCCGGGCGGCCGGGTCGAGGCAGCCCTGCAGGAAGGCCCGGCAGCCGGCGCGCAGAGCGGGCCAGGGCGCCAGGCCGGCGGCGGCCCCGGCGAGGCGGCGGGCGCGGTCCTCCTCCGCCTGTGCGAAGACCGCCCGCAGCAGCGCGGTCTTGCCGTCGAAGTGGTGGTAGACGGCGCCCTTGGTGAGCCCGGCGGCGCGGGCGACGTCGTCGATCGAGGTGGCGGCGTACCCGGCCCGCCCGAACAGGTCGGCCGCCGCCGCCACGATCTGCCGGGTGGTCGCCTCCGACCGGTCCGCCTGGGTGCGTCGTCCCGCCACCGTGCCGCCTCTCTCCGTTGACGGGCATCGTAGCGGGCCGTACATTACATACCCAGGGTACGTACTTCGGGTATGTATCTGGGGCCCGTGACCGAGGGGAGAGGCACGATGCACGCACACGAGGACTTCGTCGCACGCTGGGCCGCGTTCTGGGCGGCGCCGGACCCGGCTCGCACCGGTGAGCTGAGCGCACCCGGGATCGTCCTGCACTGGCCCGGCCGGCCCGAGCCGCTCCGCGGCATCGAGGCGTGGTCGGCCCAGGTCGCCGCCGCCCTCGACCGGCTGCCCGACCTGCGGCTCGCGGTGGTCGACCACGCCGCCGGCCGGGACGGCTGCTTCATCGCCTGGCGGGCCTCGGCCACCGTGGCCGGCCGTCGGCTGGAGTGGGAGGGCGTGGACCGGATGGCGCTGAGCGACGGGCTGGTGACCGCCTCCACCGTGGTCTTCGACACGGCCGTGCTCCGCCCGCCCGCCGCGGGGTAGGTTCGCGGTATGGAGCAGCTGTCCTGGGTCACCGTCCCCACCCCGCTGCCCACCGGGCCGATGCGGTTCGCGGTGACCCCGGCCGGGGTGGCGGCGGTCTCGTACACCGGCGAGCCGGTGGCCGGACTGACCGCCGGGGTCCCGGAGTGCGCCGAGGAGCGCGTCGCGGCCGTGGTGCGCGGCCGGGTCGGCGAGTACTTCGCGGGCCGCCGCAAGGAGTTGGGGCTGCCGATCGACTGGCGGCTGGTCTCCGGGCCGCATCTCGCCGTGCTCCGCCGCCTGTCGGCCGACGTCGGCTGGGGGAGCACCATCACCTACGGCGAACTCGCTGCGCGAAGCGGGGTGTTCGAGGACGTGGCGGAACCCGGGACGGCTGCCAGGACGGTCGGCCAGATGATGGGCGCCAACCCGCTGCCGCTGCTGGTGCCGTGCCACCGGGTGGTGGCGGCCAACGGCATCGGCGGATTCGGCGGCGGCCCGAGCGGGCTGGAGACCAAGCGCTGGCTGCTCACCCTGGAGGGCGTGCTCCCGCCGACCCTCGACTGGGACGGGCCGGGCGGCTGAGCACCGCGCCGGCCGGCCCGCCCGGCCCGTCGGGTCAGCCGACGGTGGCGGCGGCGGCGCGCTCCCAGCCGCGGGCGAGCTGCCGCGGCAGTACCGGCTGCACGCCGGAGACCAGGGTGTACTCGGTGTCGATCAGGGCCGCCGGGACGGCCGGGTGCTCGCCCAGCGCCAGCTGCACCGCCGTCCACGGCAGGTTGAGGCCGCACAGCCGCAGCTGGTGCAGGCCGCCGGAGGGGCGGGTGTTGACGTCCAGCACCACCGGCCGGCCGTGGTGGTGTCGATACTGCACGTTGGAGAGGTAGCCGACCCCGAACTCCTCGACCAGCCGGCGGGTCGGCTCCAGGTAGCGCGGGTCGGTGGTGAAGGCGCGGCGGCGCCGGTCCTTGGTGCGGCCGACGGCGGTCAGCAGGCGGCCGTCCGGGGCGGCCAGGCAGTCCACCGAGACCTCGGGCCCCTCCAGCAGCGGCATCACCAGCAGGTCGGCGGGCTCGGGGTCGGCCTCCAGCGCGGCCAGCACCTGGTCGAGCTGGACCCGGGCGTCGGGGAAACCGGTCAGCCGGCGCAGGGTGAACGGCTCGCGGGTCAGCACCCGGAAGCCCTCGCCGCCCGCGCCGGTGGCGGGCTTCAGGCAGGCGGTCGAGCCGTCCGCCTCGATCTCCTCCACGGCGGCCAGCAGCTCGTCCGCGGTGCGCACGTGGCGCCAGAGCGGCACCGGCAGACCGGCCGCCGCCATCGCGGCGTAGCCGTCCACCTTGCTCGCGAACACGGCGATCGCCGCGGCCGGCGGGCAGACCAGCGCGGTGCCGATCGCCTCGAAGTCGCGCCGACGCAGGGATATCGCGAGTTGGCCCAGCCGCGGAAGAAAGACGTCTATGCTGTTGCGCGCGCAGAATTCCAGCGCGAATTCCACATAGGCCTCGGGGGAGAGCCGATCGGGTTCCAGCGAACCGAAGTCCGCGGCGGCCAGCACCGGGGAGTCCGGATCCACGTGCGTGGCATGGACCTCCACCGGTCGCGGCGCGCTGCGCAGCAGGTCGATGAAGAAGACGTTCTCGGCGTAGGTGCGGTTCAGCCAGACGCGAACGGGGGCGCTCACGGGGATCTCCCTGGAAAAGGGCGCAACGGTGGGAGGGCGCGGTCGGGGCGGCCTGCCTGCCGGCGTCTCGCCGCGCTCTTGAGGTGGCACCTTAGCGCCCGGGCCGGGCCGGGTGAACGGGGGGTGGGGGGTCGCCGGCATGTTCGGCCAACATGCCTGGAACCGCAGGGTAGTTGGTGATCGATGACGTGCTCGTGTCGGCCCGGCGCGGAATGTTTCGGTCCGGTGAATTCCGGGCCCGCGGCGGGGCTGCGCCGGGATCGCCGCCCCGATCGACTGGTCGTGTCCATGGCGGATCATCTGTGGCATATTCAGTTGCGATCGTGAATGCCTTTCGATCGCGCGATCCATTCGTACTATTTGTAGGCCCCGCTGCGCCACTCGTACGAGTGATTGCGCGCCCGGCCGAATGGGCGTCAGCATGATTTCGCACGACGGTACTTCCGGTGCGCACCTGCCTCATGCGAAGGGTTCTTCGATGTCGACCGAAACCAGCATTGGTATTCCTGGGCAGGGGGGTGCTCCGGAGGTGCGTGAGCAGTCCAGCCTGAGCACCGCCGGTGCGCGGAATCTGGCCAGCACCACCAAGTCCGCCCCCCAGATGCAGGAGATCAGCTCCCGCTGGCTGCTGCGGATGCTGCCCTGGGTGGAGGTGTCCGGCGGCACGTACCGGGTCAACCGGCGCCTGCGGCACGCGGTCGGCGGCGGCCGGGTGGGCTTCGTGAACACCGGCTCCCGGCTCCAGGTCGTGCCGCAGACCCTGCGCGAACTGCCCGCACTGCACGGCATCGAGGACGACGCACTGCTCGCCGCGCTGGCCGACCGCTGCGTCCGGCGCGACTTCGGGGCCGGCGAGGTGCTGGCGGCCGAGGGCGAGCCGGTCTCCGAGGTGCTGCTGATCGCGCACGGCCGGATCGAGCGGACGGGCACCGGCCGGTACGGCGACGCGACGGTGCTCGGCCTGCTCGCCGAGGGCGACCACCTGGGCGACGAGACGCTCGGCAGGCCGTCCGCCGACTGGGCCGAGGGCGCCCGCGCGGCCACCGCCGGCACCCTGCTCGCGCTGCCCCGCGCCGCCTTCGCGGAGCTCGCCCGCGGCTCGGCCGAGCTCCGCGGCCGGCTGGCCGCGCTGGCCGACGGCGCCGGCCGCCCGCAGAACAAGCACGGCGAGGCCGCGATCGAGCTCTCCGCGGGCCACGTCGGCGAGCACCTGCTGCCGACCACCTTCGTCGACTACGAACTCGCCCCGCGCGAGTACGAGATGAGCATCGCCCAGACGGTGCTGCGGGTGCACACCAGGGTCGCCGACCTCTACAACAAGCCGATGGACCAGACCGAGCACCAGCTCCGGCTGACCGTCGAGGCCCTGCGCGAGCGGCAGGAGCACGAGCTGGTCAACCACCCCGAGTTCGGACTGCTCCGCAACGCCGACCACGCGCAGCGCATCCAGACCCACTCCGGCCCGCCCACCCCGGACGACATGGACCAGCTGCTGAGCCGCCGGCGCGGCACCCGGCTGTTCCTGGCCCACCCGCGGGCGATCGCCGCCTTCGGCCGCGAGTGCAGCCGCCGCGGCCTCTACCCGGCCACCGTCGAGCTGCAGGGCCGCCGGGTGCAGGCGTGGCGCGGCGTCCCGCTGCTGCCCTGCGACAAGATCCCGATCGGCGCCGACAACACCACCTCGATCCTCGGGATGCGCATCGGGGAGGACAACCAGGGCGTGATCGGCCTGCGCCCGGCGAGCATCCCGGACGAGTACCAGCCGGGCCTGTCCGTCCGGTTCGCCGGCATCGACGCCACCGCCGTCATCTCCTACCTGGTCACCGCCTACCACTCGGCGGCCATCCTCGTGCCGGACGCCGTCGGCGTCCTGGAGAACGTCGACGTGGCACGGCGCGACTGACCCGTCCGCACGGACACCACGGCCCGGGGCGGCGGCCGCCGCCCCGGGCCACCACACCGAGGGGGAGGACCAGATGGGGATCTTCGCGCCCGAACGCGACCACACCGACGGGAACGAGGCGGCCGACGTCCTCGCCCGAGCCCGCAGCACCGTCGACCCGGCCCTGCACGCAGCGATCGACACCCTGCCCCCGTCGATGCGCCGGATCGCTGGCTACCACCTCGGCTGGTGGGAGGCGGACGGCACGCCCTGCGCCGCCGGTACGGGGAAGGCCATCCGCCCGGCGCTGGTGTTCGCCGCCACCCAGGCCGCCGGCGGCACCCCGGCCGTCGCCGTGCGGGCCGCCGCCGCCGTGGAGCTGGTGCACAACTTCACCCTGCTGCACGACGACGTCATCGACCGGGACCGCACCCGCCGCCACCGCCCCACCGCCTGGCGGGTGTTCGGCACCACCGAGGCGATCCTGGCCGGCGACGCCATGCACAGCCTGGCGCTGCGCGTCCTCGCCGAGGACGCCCACCCGGCGGCCCCGTCCGCCGTCCGCCGGCTCGCCGACTGCGTGGTCGAGCTCTGCGCCGGCCAGCAGGCCGACTGCGCCTTCGAGCAGCGCAGCGACGTCACGCTGGCCGAGTGCCTGGCGATGGCCGAGGGCAAGACCGGTGCGCTGCTCGGCGCCGCCTGCGCGATCGGCGCGCTGTACGCGGGGGCGGGGGAGGCCGCCGCGGACGTGCTGGACGCCTTCGGCCGGGAGATCGGGCTGGCCTTCCAGCTGATCGATGACCTGATCGGCATCTGGGGCGACCCGACGGTCACCGGCAAGCCGGTCGGGGCCGACCTCGCCGCCCGCAAGAAGTCGCTGCCCGTGGTGTACGCGCTGAGCTCCGGCACCGCGGCCGCCGCCGAGCTCGCCGCGCTCTACCGGCTGGACCGTCCGTTGAACGCCGCCGAGCTCCAGCAGGCCGCGGCTGCGGTGGAGCGGGCCGGTGGCCGTGCCTGGGCGCAGGGCGAGTCCTGCGAGCGGATGGCGTCCGCCATCGCGCACCTCGCCGACGCCGTCCCCGATCCGGCCGCCGCCGACGACCTGCTCGCACTCGCCGAGCTGGTGACCCGCCGCTCGCACTGACCGGCGCCCCCGCCGGCGTGCCGCAGAGCCGCCCGCGCCGGCCCGCCGGCGGCTCCGAACCGGCCGATTCCGGCACCCGCCGGGCCCGGTCGACCGCCCGTTCGAGAAATTCCGCCCCCGGCTGTAACGTCCCGCCCCTCCCGCCGCGTCAGAACAGATGGCAGGCGGAACGACACGGGGACGACCGGGGGCGGCGGGATGGCCAGGGGAGGCACGGCGCGCGGAGCCAGGGACGAGGAGTTCCTGGACTTCGCCGCCACGCGCAGTGGTCATCTGTACCGTTCCGCCTGCCTGCTGACCGGCGGTGACACCCATCTCGCCGAGGACCTCGTCCAGGAGACCCTCGGCCGGATGTACGCCGTCTGGCGCCCCGGCAGCAGCTGGCGCCCCGGCACCCGGCGGATCGACAACCCGGCTGCCTACGCCCAGGGCGTGCTGTACCGCACCTTCCTCAGCCACGTGCGCCGCCGCAGCTCCACCGAACGGCCCACCGGCGAGATCCCCGACCTGGCCGGTCCCGACGGCGACTCCACCCTCCGGCTCACCCTGCTGGAGGCGCTCGCCCGGATGTCCCCCCGGGACCGCGCGGTCCTGGTCCTGCGCTACTGGGAGGACGTCAGCGTCGAGGAGACCTCGGAGCTGCTCCGCTCCAGTCCCGGCGCGGTGCGCACCCAGACCTCCCGGGCCCTGGCCAGGCTGCGTACCTTGCTCGGGGACGCGCTGCACGACCTCGCACTGCGTTGAACCGACCGCCCGACCGCCCGGTGCCCGCCCGCCGGGCGCCGTTCCGCAAGCCGCCCGACCGAACGCCGCCGGCCGCCGCCCGCCACGTGCCGCCGCCCCCGGCCGGGTCCGCCCGCCCGGACCCGCCGACCCGTGCCCCCCGATCCGACCGCAGAGACGGTGAACCAGCCATGTCCGAACCGCCCGAGCTCCGAACCGAGGACGAGCTCGTCCAGCTCTTCCGGGAGACCGGCGACGCCTTCCGCCCCGACCGGCAGGGGATGGTGCTCGGTGCCGTCGCCCGCGGCCGGCGCCTGCGGCGGCGCCGGGCGGGCGCTG
>NZ_JBHWBW010000310.1:0-9419 GCF_042735675.1 Kitasatospora sp. NPDC059571 | reverse complement strand
TCCCAGCGGTCGAACTCGGACGGCCGAATGCGACAGAATGCTGCCCGTGCCTTTTCTGTTGCTGATCGAGGACGACGACGCCATCCGCACGGCTCCGCCGGTCACAGATAGGGCCGGGTGATCAATTCGATCGCATGACCGGCCGGGTCCTTGAAGTACACACCGCGCCCGCCGTGCTCGTTGTTGATCTCCCCCGGGCGGCGCATCTGCGGATCCGCCCAGTGCTCGACGCCGCGATCGGCCAGCCGCCGGTACGCCCGGTCGAACAGCTCGTCGTCGATCAGGAACGCGTAGTGCTGCATCTGGATCTCCACCGGCGGCTCGGCGAACTGGAGCAGCACGCCGTCGGTGAGCCGGATGTTGGTGAACGGGCCCCAGGACGGTGCCTCCGGAAGCTCCAGCAGCTCCCGGAAGAACCGGGCCGACTCGTTGCGGTCCCTGGCGGCGATGATGGTGTGGTTGAACGTGACTGCCATACGGCTGACCTCGCTGATGTGTCGACACGGAGAACGGACTCGCGGTGCAGCGAGCACGAGGCGGTCCGCGTGCCGAACCGAGGGGGCGCCCGTGGCGCACCCGCCGCGCGATCAGCCGTCCACCGGGTAGCCGATCCGTGCATGGCGATGTGCCGATCCGGTGTTCACGTCGGGCGACGATACCCGGCCGCACCGCAGCCGACAACGGCACGGTGACGAACCCTCATCCGGGCCGCCGGATCGCCGACGGTCACCGTGGCCACGGGGTCGACACCCGCCCCGGCCTCCCGAATGGCACCCCCGCCCTCCCCATGGGCGCCCCCCGGGGGGGGTGATGATCTCCCGGACCGCCTGCGGTGGGGTCGCGCGATCATGCGCCGCCGGGGGCCGCCCGGCGGCTACTCCCTCTGACGGACCGCCCCGGGCCGGGCCGGGACCACCGACCGCTCCCCGGCCTGTCACTGCCCGCTGCGAGGATCGCGCGCATGGACCTCGCACGTGCTCTGGACGGCCTCGACGACCACCCCTGGCACTCCGTCAGGCATGCCTACGGTGCGGCCGACGACCTGCCCGGGCTGCTGCGGGCCTTCGCAGGTGACGACGGCGCGGCGGCGGACGAGGCGCTCTCCGAGCTCTACGGCAGCATCCTCCACCAGGGCACGGTGTACGCCGCGAGCGCGGACGCCGTCCCGTACCTGGCGCGGATCGCTGCGGCGGGCCGCCGGAGCGCGGATGCCCTCCTACTGCTCGGCGGCCTGGCCGAGAGTGATGACGAGTACGAGGTGGCGCCCGTCCGGGTACGGTCGGCCGTCGCCGCCCGGCTGCCGCTGCTCCTGCCGCTGCTGGACTCCCCCGATCCGCCCACCCGGCAGGCCGCCGCGTGGGCCGTCTCGTTCACCGGCGAGCGGGAGGCGGTGCCGCGGGAGCTGTGGCGCCGGTGGGCCGTGGAGGACGAGCCGCCGGTCCGGGCCGACCTGCTCGCCGGGCTGGCCCGGGTGGATCCCGCGGCGGCCGCCGCCGTGGCGCGCGAGGTGGTGGCGCAGGACGAGCCGGCCCCGGTACGCCTGGCCGCCGTGCTCGCCTGTGTGGACGCGGGTCTGCCGTGGAACGGCCGCCTGCACGCCGCCGTGCTGTCGCTGCTGCCGGCGGACCCGCTGATGGCCGGGCGCGCCGGTGACGGGTCCCCCGAGCCGCTGGCCGCGATCACCGACGGACTGCTGCAACGGGACACGGACGCGGACCGCGGCGCGGTGCGGGCGCTGCTCGACGCGGCGCTCCGGGACGGACGGGCCGAGGTCCGGGCGGAGGCCCTGTGGGCGGCCGACCGGGCCTGTCATCTGTCCCGCAGCGCGCCCGGGCGGCTGCTGCCCGCGCTGATCCCGCTCCTGGGTGATCCGCTCTCGGCGCGCAGCGCGGTGCGGCTGATCGCCAAGCTGGGTCGCGACGCCGCCGCAGCGGCTCCCGCGCTGGCCGCCCTGGCCCGGCAGCACGACCACCCGGACGCCGGGCCCGCCGACCTCGCCGATCGGGCCCTCGCCGCGCTGGTCAGCCTCGCCCCGGACCTGGCTGCCCCGATCCTCGCCCGGAGCCTCGGTCGGTGTCCCCGCGCGCTGGAGGCCGCCACGGGAACCGGCGAGGACGGTCCGTTCCCGTTCGACGCCGCCCTGCTGGACGCCGTCCGCACGCGGCTGCACCACCCGGACCCGGCCGGGAACGAGCCCGCCCGGCTCGCCCGCCTGATCGAGCCGTGGGGCGCGGCAGCCGTACCGGCCCTGCCCGACCTGCTCGCCGCGTTCGAGCGGCACCCGGACCGCACGGCGTCGGCCGTCGCGGCGATCGCCGCCCACGCACCGGCCGCCGAACGCGCGGCGGCGGCGGACGCCCTGCGCACGGCCGCCCGGGACGGGGCACTGCCGGCGGCGCGGGCCCTGTACGAGCTGAGCGGGGACATCGGTCCGCTGCTGGCCGCCCTCACCGTCCGGCTCTCCGGCCGCCCCTTCGAGGTCACCGATGCCGTCCGGACGGTCGCCGGGCTCGGGCGGGCCGCCGCCGCGCTGGTGCCGGCGGTGCGCGAGGCCCTCGCCCGCCGGCCGGACACCCATCCCGCGCACACGATGGACTCCGAGACCACGCTGGCCGAGGTCCTGTGGCGGACCGGCGCTGCCCCGGAGGAGGCGGTCGGCCTGCTGGACGGTGTCCTCGCCCGGGCCGCCGGCCGGGCGCAGTACCACTGGAGCACCGTCACCGCGGCCCGCGCGGCAGCGGCACTCGGTCCCGCCGGCCGGCCGCTGGCCGACCGCCTCGTCCCGGCGCTCGCCGTTGCGCGCCAGGCGCCTGCCGCCGTCCTGGCCCTGCTGGCCGTTGCCGATCCGGCGGCCCTGGACCCTTCGGCGCCGGCCGAGGCCGCCCTCCTGGCCGTCGAGGCGCGGGCCGACCTCGGCGGTGCCTGTACGGCGCTCGAGGCCCTGGGGGTCGGGGCGCTCACCGGCGAGCAGGTCCGCCGGCTGAGTGCCCTCACCCGCGGAGACCGGCGGATCGTCACCTCCGGCAGCGAGGCCGAGATCATCCGTGCCGACGGGCGCATCCGCCGCCGGCTCCTCGCCGTGCTCGCCGCGACGGACGGGCGTCCCGCCCGGTAGTTCCCCGCCGGGAACCGCTCGCTGCCGTCCGCTGCGGACGCAGCCTGCCCTGACGGCCTCGCGCACCTGCATTCGGGCGGGCCGCAGCGTCGGTGCTGCGTCGGCGGTGCCCGGAGGCGCAAGGTGGATCCATGCCGTCGACCGATCCGGACCGCGGGACTCGCCCGAGCCGCGCCCTGCTCCTGCTCCCGCTGGGGCTGATCGCAGCGGTCTGCGTCGTCGACGTGCTGGCCCCGCCCTCCATCCACCTCGGGCCGCTGCTGGTGGCCGCGCCCGCGATCACCGCGGCCTTCGCCGGCCCGCGGATGACGGCGGCCATCGGCGCGCTCGCCGTCGGTGCGCAGGTCTTCATCGGCGCGGCCCGCGGCGTGCTGGGGACGGAGAACCTCGAGGCCCAGATCACGGCGCTGGTCCTGGTCTCGGCCCTGATCACGCTGTTCCGGCTGATCCGCGACCGGCACGAGCACCAGCTGACCCGGACCAGGTCCGTCGCGCAGGCCGCCCAGCAGGTCCTCATCCAGCCGCTGCCCGACCACAGCGGGCCGCTGGGGATCGCCTCGCTGTACATCGCCGCCGAGCAGGGCACCGAGATCGGCGGCGACCTCTTCTCCGCCGCCCGCACCCACCACAGCACCCGCCTGCTCATCGGCGACGTCCGCGGCAAGGGGCTCGCCGCGATCAACCACGCCGCACTCCTCGCCGGGGCCTTCCGCGCGGCCGCGCACCGCCGGGCGACGCTCCCCAACCTGGCGGTCCACCTGGACGGCGCGGTGCGCTGGGACACCGCCCAATGGCGCACCGACACCGCCGACTCGGACGGCGGCAGCGTCGACGAGACCTTCGCCACCGCCACCCTGCTGGACATCCCCGACCGGGACCCGGTGCTCCACACCGTCAACTGCGGGCACCCCCCACCGCTGCTCCTGCGCGACGGCCGGGTCACCCCGCTCGACCCCCGGGAGCCCGCCCTGCCGCTCGGCCTCGGCACGCTGGCCGGCCCGGCCGACTACTCCACCGACACCTTCGCCTTCGAGGAGGGCGACCTCCTGCTGCTGTACACCGACGGCGTCATCGAGGCCCGCGACGCCGAGGGCACCTTCTACCCGCTCGCCGAGCGCGCCGCCTCCTGGACCCGCCAGAGCCCGCAGGAGCTCCTGCGCCGGCTCCACGACGACCTGCTCGTCCACACCGGCGGCCACCTCGGCGACGACGCCGCCGTCATCGCCGTCCGCCGCGGCCCCGGGGCGACTCCCGGCTGAGCGGGCACGGGCCACGTGCGGACCCGGCCGCGCGGGTCGGCCGCGCAGGGACGAGAGCGGGACGGGGGCCAGACGGGCGGCGGTGGGCGCGGTGGTGAGGCGGGCGAGGCGTTCGAGGGTGGTGCGGCCGGCCGGTTGGTGACCAGGTAGGGCGGGCGCGGGGAGAGCGAGGGTGAGCCGGTGCGAAGGGGGCGCGCAGGACGGTCTTCTCCACGTCCGCGAGCATGCGGGCGTTGTCGACGAAGCCGGTGCCGCTGCCGATGTCCTGCCGGGTGTGGCCGGGGCGGGCGCCCCACGGCGTGTGGCCGAGGAGGAAGCCGACGCCGGACCAGGTGTTGACACCGATCGTGCCGTAGCGAAGCCGGTCCACGGCCGCCGGCAGGGTGCACGGGCTGTCCCGTTCGGTCCGGGGGTGGACGAGCAGCGTGGCACCGAGCGTCCCGGGGAGGGTGTCGTTCGCGAAGTCGACGGCGTGGCGGACGAAGTCGTCGGGGGTCGCCGGGCAGGCGGACGACGCCGAGGGCGCCAGCTTCACCCCCCGCGCTCCGTGACCAGCTCGATCACCGCACTGAGGGCGGCACTCGTCACCCGCTCCCGCGGGCGCCCGGGACCCCGCTCCCCCTGTGTGCCTGTGCGCCGACCACGGACGCGACCACACGGGCCGGCCGCCTCCTCACCCGAACCCGGATCCGACCCGGTCCGGTGCGGCCGCGGCCCGCTCGGCCCGCCACGCAGCGCGGGCGGCCCCGGGGCATAGTGGGCCCATGGAGAGGTTGCGGGGCCTGCCGCCCGCCGGGGTGCGGCGATGGAGCCGGTAGCAGGGGTGCTCCAGGAGCTGGTGGACCGGCACGGGCCCGAGCGGGGCGGCGCGGTGGCGGACTACATCCCGGAGCTCGCCCGGGCCGACGCCGGGGCTTTCGGCATCGCGCTGGTGAGTGTCCAGGGCCGCACGTACGCGGTCGGCGACGCGCGGGTGCCGTTCACGATCCAGTCGGTCTCCAAGCCGTTCGTCCACGCGCTCGCGCTCGCGGAGCTCGGTCCGGAGGAGGTGGCGCGGCGGGTCGGGTTCGAGCCCAGCGGCGAGCCGTTCAACGCGATCAGCCTGGAGGAGTCGACCGGGCGCCCGGCCAATCCGCTGATCAACGCCGGGGCCATCGTGACCACCGCCATGATCGGCGGCAGTGCGGACGAGGCGTTCGGCCGCATCCGCGGCACGCTGTCGGCCTTCGCCGGGCGCAGCCTCGACGTGGACGAGCGGGTCTACCGCTCCGAGGCGGCCACCGGTGACCGCAACCGCGCCCTGGCCTACCTGACCCGGTCGCAGGGGGTGCTCGGGCGGGCCGCGGAGGAGGCCTGCGACGTGTACTTCCGGCAGTGCGCGATCCGCGTGCACGCCGTCGATCTGGCGGTCATGGGCGCCACCCTCGCCAACGCGGGCACCAACCCGGTCACCGGCCGGCGCGTGGTCGGACCGGCCGTCGCGCGGGTGGTGCTCTCGGTGATGGCGACCTGCGGGATGTACGACCGGAGCGGGGAGTGGATGGTGCGCGTCGGCCTGCCCGCGAAGAGCGGCGTGGGCGGCGGCATCACCGCGGTGCGGCCGGAGCAGTTCGGCGTCGGCGTGTACAGCCCGCCGTTGGATGCGCAGGGCAACAGCGTCCGCGGGGTGGCCGCGCTGCGGGACATGTCGGGCGAGCTGGGGCTCCACGTCTTCCAGCACGGTGCGCAGCCCCGTTCGCCGCTCGTCGCGTCGCGGACGGACGACCGGGCGCACCGGGTGGAGCTGCGCGGCGAGCTCGACTTCGCCGCGGCCGAGCAGGTCGTCGACTACGTCAGCGACGTGGCGCGCAGGCATCCGCGGTCGGAGGTGTACATCGACCTGACCCATGTGACCGGGATCAGTCCGATCGCCCGCCGGCTGCTGGCCGGCTCGGCCGCCGACCTGGCGGGCCTGACGACGGTGCACACGGTCGACCCGGGCGGCTTCACCGGGCGCGGCGGTCCGTCGCGGTGAACCCGTGCCGGGTGATGCCGTCGGGGCGCCTCGCGGGTGCGGCGGCCGCGCCGGGTCGTGGGGCGGCCGCCGCGGTCGGCTGCGGTCAGGCCCGGGCCGCGGCGAACCGTGCGGCCACGTCCGTCCAGTTGACGACGTCCCAGAGGCGCTCGACGTAGTCGGGGCGGACGTTCTTGTACTGCAGGTAGTAGGCGTGCTCCCAGGCGTCGAAGGCGAGCAGCGGGGTGGTGCCCTGGCCGACGTTGCCGTGGTGGTCGTAGACCTGTTCGACGATCAGGCGCCGGCCCAGCGGCTCCCAGGACAGGATGCCCCAGCCGCTGCCCTGGACGCCGACGGTGGCGGCGGTGAGCTGCTTGCGGAAGGCCTCGAAGCCGCCGAGGTGCTCCTCGATCGCGTCGGCGAGCGCGCCGTCGGGGCGGTCGCCGCCCTCCGGGGAGAGGTTCTGCCAGAAGAGCGAGTGCAGCACGTGGCCGGAGAGATGGAAGGCCAGCGTCTTCTGCAGCCCCACCAGGCCGCCGAACTGCCCCCGGTCGCGCGCCTCGGCCAGCTGCTCGACGGTGTCGTTCGCGCCCTTGACGTAGGCGGCGTGGTGCCTGGAGTGGTGGAGTTCCAGGATCTCCGCCGACATCGCGCGCTCCAACGCGGAGTAGTCGTACGGCAGGTCGGGAAGCGAGTAGGTGCCCATCGGGACACGGCCCCTTTCGACAGACGGTGGTGATCGTACCGGGGACCACGTTATTGCATATCAATTGCAAGAGCGACTATCTCGCACCAGGCGGCTCATCCCCCGCCGGGGCCGCGTTCGTCCCGCTGAACCGCAAGCTCCCTGTGGAGCGCACCCGTTCGACGCCGGAGCGGGCCGATGCCGACGCGCTGATCGTCGACGCGGCGGCCCTCCCGGACCTCGCCGGAGCACTCCGGGGCCCGAGGCGGTGGCGGCGGCCCGCGAGGCGGTGGCGAGCCCGGAGGTCCGGGTGCGGCTGCGGTCGCGGCAGACCGACGCGGTGCAGCCGCCGGGCCCGGCCGGTCCTGACCCCGGCCGGGGTCAGGACCGGCCCGCGAGCGCCACCGGCTCGGGGTAGTCCTTCACCGGGACGGCGTTGGCCGCGCCCGCGGCCATCCGGCGGAACAGGCCCGCCCCGAGCCGCGAACTGAGCATCCGGTACACCCGGTTGCGGCGGCGGATCCGCGCGGCGGTCGGCGGTGCGAGGAACGGCCCGGCGCCCTTGGCCTGCTTCTGGCCGGTCCGCGCCCCGGGGCGCACCTGCTCCTCGTAACGGGCGAACGCGGTACGGAAGTCGCCACTGGCGAGGGCGAGTTCGCCGGCGAGGATGTAGGCGCCGATCATCGCGAGGCCGGTGCCGGAGCCGCCGGGACCCGCACACCAGGCGGCGTCGCCGAGCAGCACGGTGCGGCCGCGCGACCAGCTGTCGAGATGGATCTGGCTGAGCGTGTCGAAGTAGAGGTCGTCGGCCTGCTCCAGCAGGGCGATCAGCTCCGGCGTGCGCCAGCCGGCGCCGGCGAACGCCTCGGCGACGATGCGCTTCTGCTGCTCCCGGTCGTGCCGGTCGTACTCCAGCCCGGGTGCGGCGAAGACGAGGCCGACGCCGGCCCGGGAGGTGTCGCGGGAGCTGCTGACCAGCACGCCCCGACCGGGCACGTTGTAGATCACGCCGCTGTGGTCCAGCCCCAGGTGGTTGGGTCCGGTGAAGCCGGCGTAGCAGTAGCCCATGTCCCGGCGGTGGTCGGCCTCGTCGCCGAAGGCGAGCCGGCGGACCACCGAGTGCATGCCGTCGGCGCCCACGACCAGGCCGAAGCGGCGCGGTGCGCCGCGGCCGAAGGTGACGTCCACCCCGTCGGCGGCCTCGGTGAGCGAGGTGACGGTGTCGCCGAAGACGTACTCGACGTCGTCGCGGGTGAGGTC
The DNA here is from genome assembly GCF_042735675.1 of Kitasatospora sp. NPDC059571. Classification (NCBI taxonomy): domain Bacteria; kingdom Bacillati; phylum Actinomycetota; class Actinomycetes; order Kitasatosporales; family Streptomycetaceae; genus Kitasatospora; species Kitasatospora sp. NPDC059571. The sequence continues at coordinate 1,107 of NZ_JBHWBW010000310.1, read as the reverse complement.
GTACAGGATCCGGGCGAGGTCGCCGCGCTCGATCTCGACCTCCCCGCTGAAGAACTCGGACGGCAGCTCGACCAGCGGACGGCCCTCGGCGTCGATGACCACCTCGGCGCCCATCGCCGTCTCGGCCGCCCGGACGGTCTCCAGGATGCCCATCCTGCGCAGCACGTCGAGCTGGACGCCTCGGAAGTCGACCGCGCCGCCGCTGTCGCGCAGCCGGGGCGCCTGCTCCACCACGGTCACGGTGAAACCGCGGCGGGCGAGCCAGTACGCCAGCGACGGACCGGCGATGCCCGCGCCGGAGATCAGCACGGTGGTGTCGGTGTTCATGGTTCCCCCTTCGTCCGGCCCGGCGGGGCTCCGCCGCGTGGCCTGTGCCTCCACGGTAGGGCGGCTTATCCATTCGGTCAATCCATGTGGATAAAACGCTTGGATGAACCGCGCGGATGATCCTCGGGCTACACTCCGGCCATGGGAAACCGCGAAGATCTGCTCACCGGCGCCCTGACGTGCCTGAAGGAGAAGGGCTGGACCCGGACGACGGTGCGCGACATCGCCTCGGCCGCCGGGGTCAACCACGCCGCCATCGGCTACCACTTCGGCTCCCGCGAGGCGCTGCTGACCGCTGCCTTCGTGCAGGCCATGGACGAGTGGGGCGAGCGGGTCGGCCGGGCCGTGGCCGCGTCGCTGGACCCGCAGGCGACCCGGCAGGAGCAGTACGAGGCCCTGTGGCGGGAGATGATCGCCTCGTTCGCCGCCGACCGGCCGCTCTGGATGGCCTCGGTGGAGGCCCTCGTCCAGGCCGAGCACAACCCGAAGCTGCGCGAACTGCTCGTCGCCGCCCAGCGCGAGGGCCGGCGCGGCATGGCCGCGATGCTGCTGGGCATTGCGGACGACGAGGTCGACGAGGAGACCGAGCGCAGCCTCGGCTCGGTACAGAACGCCCTGCTCAGCGGGGTGATGACGCAGTGGCTCCTGGACCCCGGCAGCGCGCCCTCCGCCGAGCAGGTGACCGCCGGGCTCCGTGCGCTCGGCAGCCGGGTAACGACGGGGGGGGGGGGGGGGGGGCGCGACGCGAGACGGCTAAACGACAACAACGCACACCGCCGC